>CAYNDN010000508.1:0-4130 GCA_964395075.1 uncultured Lentimicrobiaceae bacterium
CCCTAATAACCAACATCTTATATGAGTATTTGTTAAGTTAATGGCATTACCTGCATAGCCGTCCGACATTTCGAAGGTTCCTCCCGACGGCTGGAATGTGCCCGGTTGTGAGGCAAAAAAGTGAGCGCCTACCCTGAATGTGCCACCGGAGATGTTGCAGTTTGCCGTTGAGTATATCTGCACTGAGTTATGTGTCATCTCAAATAAACCATTTCCGGTTAGGTTGAAATTCCCCTTGATAAACTTATTCGCTCCGTCGTATGCCTCATTGCAAACCAGACTTCCGTCGCCGATGGTAAGGGTACCTGTGGAATGATGCGAAAACTCTCCCTCTACAGTCATTTCACCTCCACCTAAATCAAGGGTTCCCCAGATATCCAGATCTCCACCGCAATGAATACTTCCCGAGCTTAGCATATCCAGCAATGAATTATTTCCTACATATATGTCACCTTCCGTTTCGAGGTCTTCGTGCTGGACATCAAAATGGCAGGCATTTTCAACTGCAAGCCCGCCGGAACAGTAAACGGGATACGTGCTGGCTCCATTGATATAAATTGTTGCCCCCGAAGATTTAAAGGCCCAGATATGACCAAATTGTGCATCAGCGTCGTAATTATAAATACTGACATCGCTACTCCCAATGAATTTTACAACATTGTTTTCTCCAAGCTGGGCATTTGTACCATTCTCAAAGGTCCAGTTACCATAAACATCAATCCTGCCATCCGTCACAAAAGAGGAAGATGATCCCGGTTTCCACGTCACATCACCTTCAACAATCAGAATATCATCCGGACTGTTAATACTCAATCCACCATATATGGTGGCATTGTTGTCCACCAAAACTGTGTAAGCATTCATGCTCAGTGAACCAGCCGAAACGATCAGATCGTTGTTAACATGCAGGTTTGAATTAGCCAATCCACCGCCTCCTGCCAACGGGTTGATTTTAAGGTTGTGAAAATAATTACTGGAATGCAATTTCAACGATCCATGTGCTCCGTTACCGGTTTGACATTCATAAGTTCCGCCGGTTGGTTGAAACGTGTTGCTGTACTCAGCACGAAATGCACCCGCAGTAATGGTACCTCCACTTATATTCACGTCGGCAGCGGACATCACCCGGATGCACTCCATTGCAGTAAACGCACCGCTTGTCATGTTAAATGCACCATATAAATCACAATAAAATGTTCCCTCATCATAAGCAAATGTCCCTCCATCAATTGTTAATTCGCCAGTAGAAGCAATATCAAAAGTTCCGTGGATCGTTACATCTCCCGCACCTACCTCCAGTTCACCATTTAGTATAAAATTAGAATTAACGGTAAGCATGTCACCGGGGTTATCAGTACGCAAGTACCCCCCGTTCTGGATATCGAGGGTTCCGTCAACTTCCAGATCATTGTTCTGTACAACGAATTTAGCGTTGTTCACCACCGTCATATCACCTGCAACTTTCATTTTGTAGGCACTTGAACCCCCGATCCATACAGCAAGGTCTGTGTTTTCAATGGAAACACTTCCGAATTCAGCAGAGAGATCATTATTATAGATAAGCTGTGTGCCATCTCTGGTAAAATGAACAGTATTGCCAGTTCCCAACTGAGCATCTGTACCAAAGGAAAATGTCCAATCTGCTGACACATAGATGTTCCCAGCGGTAATCTGATCATCGGATCCTGACCACCACCCAATATTTCTTACATTAAACACATCGGATGGATTTGTCATTTTTATAATCCCGCCATTTTGTACAACAACATCTCCTATAAGGTTTGCGGTATACCCGTTTACATCAAATGTTCCTGCATAAACCACCATATGCCCAAGCATTAGTTCATTGGAAATGTAAACTGTATTGGATTCCGTAGGTGAGTAGATTTTTCCTTCCCTGCCGGTAAAACCCTTCTTATAAATTCCGGAAGTGTTGTCGTCTGTTACGTTGTATTTTTCAAAATCATATCTTAGCGGAATAATGGCATTTTCATTATTTTCAATGGATTGATCCGAATATTTTCCGGTCTGTTTCCCCGCAGAAATCTTACTAATATCAAGCTGGGTTATTATTCCTTGTGCAATTTCAACATATGTATCCGTTGTACCTTGCATCGCCCAAATTGCTCCGGTAGAATTAAAACCGGCGCGATCAACTTTAAAATCACCTGCCATTCCTATCCAACCTCCGGTAATATTGGTTGCTAAAGTTCCGGATGAACGGATATAAATGCCCACATCATTAAATTTCAGGCTCCCACCATCTTCAATTTCAATTTCACTGCCTGCCGAACCATAGGGCCAGTAGCTGTCGTCGCTGCCACCATACACGTGCATATATCCTCCGTCGAAAATATGAACATCGCCCAGAAGATCAACATAGCCATTGGTTTGATAAATGTGGACTTCATCATTAACATACCAGGCACCGGCAATACCAGAGTCGATCAAATCATAGGCTGTGAACGATCCCGAAAGCACATCAATGGCACCATCTGTCCAGTCGTAGTATTCGCAAACCACATCAGAGCCATTCATCCTTAATGCTCCGGAAGGCTTATCCACCTCCAGGGTATAAAATTCTTCATCGGAGCAATACTGGTGCACGCTCCCGTTGAAGGTCACTTTCTGATCCCGCTCGTAAAATCCTGTAGAGCCCACATTGTTGTCCCAATCGCCGCCAACGATCAGGTCCATTTCGTTTACATCAAGCTGCCCGGAGTTGATGGTGACATCACCTTTTATTTCGGTTGATGTTGTAAATAAGGTACTTAAATCCAGGCTATACGATCCGGTGTTTACAATCAGGTTATTGATGTAATCGCCGGGTTGCGGCCTGTAATAGCATGTAGAATTCCCGGTAAATTCAATGCTTCCGTTTTCTATAGCAATGTTTATAGATGGGTAAATGTTTGTTAAATATTTGGCAATTTGAATGGTTTGTGAGGAATAGCTCACAAAATCAAAATCATGTCCATTAAGTGATACATCGCCTTTGATTTTACAGGTAGCTGAAGACTGGCTGCTTAGTCCAAGCAATCCTCCCCCCTTGTTCACCCAAATATCATTAAAATAGCAATCGGCATCTTTGCTGCGGATATATTGAACACCGTTTCCATAAAACGAAGCAAATCCATTATCAAGCTGTACATCTGCACCGGAAGCAAATTCCCAGGTCCCGTAAACCCGAAATTCACAGTCGCCGGTTGTTTGCGCTTCAGAACCACTTTCCCAGGTAATGTCGTTACACTCAAGAAAAGCATCAGCATGCAGCATTTTGATTTCCCCATACACAATTACATTACTCGTAACCTGTAGGTTTTGATCGTAAATCCTGACTTCAGCATTGCTTTGGATTGTCAACGACTTGATTTCTTCGTCATAGATATCAACTGAAGGATACCGTGGCATCCCGTTGGGAATTACCACATCTTCGGTTGACGTGGGAATATGGCCCTGCGACCAGTTGTTGTAGTTGTGCCAGTAGCTGTTGAAATTGCCATTCCAGGTGTTGGTTACTTTTTGCGAAAAGCCTGCCAGCGTGGCAAGCATCAATAATACTGTAATTAACTTTTTCATAAACATTTAATTTTAGGTTAGCTATTTAATGATGAATTCTTCGTAATAGGCGAGTGGTTTGCTCTCCGACAAATGAATAGTTTTGGCCATCGAATCGGTTTCACTGAATTTTCTGATGGCCTGATAAAAGTGATCAATATTTTCTGATGTTCCTTCGGCTTCGATAATAACATGATTGGGGCTTTCGGATACCGATCCTTTAATATGGAACTGGCTGGCCAAAATCATGGCCCTAAGTTTAAGGCCTTTGTGATGTAAATTTCCGGAGAGTGTAATGGTGGAATGTTTGTGCATAGCCCTGCGATATTTTTGTTGTACAAAGATCGGCAGTGCATCAGGGGAAAGTCAAATTTTGGGTATAGACATTATATGAACATGCGTTTTTTTGGTGATTTGTAAAACGCAGAAAAACAATAAGTTAGTTAACGTTCATGTTTTGTCTATGATGGACTTTGAAAAATGCGGCCATATTTTTTCCGAGAATGGTCTGTTTTAACTACCTTATACACAATGCCGCAATTCCATTAAAAACAACACATTACATTTAGCAG
>CAYNDN010000509.1:0-4093 GCA_964395075.1 uncultured Lentimicrobiaceae bacterium
GATGTAATTTTTTTCAGGAAACCGATCGGCCAGACCAACCGTAAACTCGCCTTTTCCACAGCCCAATTCAAGTACAATGGGATTATCATTCCCAAAAAAATCAGCACACCATTTTCCTTTTAGTGGAAAACCTTCGATAAGTTGGTAATAATAAGGCTGAAAAAAATGTGGGAAGGTTTTGTTTTCGGCAAACCGCTCAAGTTTTCGTTTAGGCACAACAATTCAACTTTTCACAAAACATTAATATACATTTTACCTGACAACTTTAACAAATCAAAACCAGATACTTGCTCCTTTTAAAATATCCCCCTGTTTGGTTTTGGTTTGTCCCGGTTGGGTTACTGATGCAGCAGCCAGATATCAGGATTATACTTTTGTCTGGCGTTTTGCAGTTCAACAAGTGCTTCGGCCTTACGCGGGTATGCAATAATGCTCACCCTGTAATACCCGTTAGCAGCAGGGCCAATAATGGAGGGATTATATCCCAGATCAGTATAGTATTGAATTAATGAACCGGTGTTTTCGGCATCCAAAAATGAACCGGCTATCAGATAGTACATCTTACGTGAATTACTCGAAGCCATTACCGGATTTAGTGCGGCAGCTTTACTTTCAACAGGCTTATCTTCAGGTTTGGAAATTATTTCTGCCGGATTCTCAACTTTAGGATTGGCTGATGGAATCTCATCCTTCGCCAGGTCAACTCCCAAATTATGATTTTTTACTTCAACCCTGTCTGCATTTTGCTCTAAAATCATTTCCGGTTTATCAGCCTCATCATTATGATTGACCAATTCAGTGAAAGCAGTAAACAAATTTGACTCTTGCGTATTTGGTGTGGTGTTGTTAAAATAAACAGACCCAAAAAATCCGAGGGTTGCCAAAACCACTGCAGCAGCCGCAATTCTGATAAATAATCCTGCATTCCTTTTCTTTCGATTCTGTTCCGGACGGTCAGAAAACACAGGCTTTACAACTTTTGGTACAGTGGTGGCCTCGCGGCGAATAGCCGGTGATACAAACGTAGACATTCCGTAAACATCCTTCAGATAATTTACACTGTCGTTTTGATCAAACTGAAGGTTGCCATCATAACCAAGATAAATCGAGCCGATATTTTCAAAAGTAACAGCTTCGCCATTGGAAAGTGCACTTTTCGCCATTTTAACAAATTGCCGGATACCTTCCATGGCCGCCTCATAAGAAACCCGCTGATCTGTTGCAATGTAATTAGCAAGCAACCCATCGTTGGTTTTAAGTGCTTCGTTAAACATCAATTTTTTTGCCGGTGGATTAAACTGATGTTGCACCGGGTGAATTGATGCCGGCTGGTAGCTGCTGATGAAACCACCAAGTTCCGGAATGACAACGCACTCATGATCGTAAATTAAGTTGCTGATATGCTTGACAATGTCCATATTTCAAGGGTTTTGATCGATCAGCTAAATTAATACTAAGATGGTTTTGATAATTTAAATGTTGATAATTTTTGATAAATCTTCGGGGGTATCCACCGCAAAACCTTCTGAATCTGTTTCACCAACAAAAATTTGAAATCCATACTCCAGCCAACGTAATTGCTCTAATGATTCAGCCTTTTCCAAATCTCCCGGATCAAGTTTTACAATCCGGCGAAGGACATCTGAACGATAGGCATAAATGCCGATATGCTTAAAATAAGTATGCAGCAAAGTTTGATGATCGTTTTCCGGATTCCTCAAAAACGGAATTACCGATCTACTGAAATATAGTGCTTTCCCGTTGTTGGCTTTCACCAGTTTCACCACATTGGGATTTTCAAGTTCGGCTTGTTCTTTAATCTTTGATGAAAGCGTAGCAATATCAATTTCAGGGTTTTTGAACATGTCTGCAAGCATATCAATTTTTTCGGGATCGATAAATGGTTCGTCTCCCTGAATATTGATTACCACATCAACCTCATGATCAAGCTTGCCGAGGACTTCCGCACACCTGTCGGTACCGCTCCTGTGGTTCTGTAAGGTCATCATAGCCTGGCCATTAAAGCTTTCCACTTCCGCCATGATCCTTTGGTCGTCGGTGGCAACCACAACCGTATTTAGCTTTTTGGCTTTTGATGCCTGCTCGTAAACCCGCCTGATCATGCTCTTGCCCTTGATCATGGCCAGTGGTTTTCCGGGGAAGCGTGTTGAGCCAAATCTTGCCGGGATAATTCCTGCAACCTTCATTTCTATCTATTTTTTTTGGCCGGTTTCCATCAAATAAGCTTTGATAAAAGCGTTGAGGTCTCCATCCATAACCGCCTGCACATTCCCGGTTTCGTGGCTGGTTCGTAGGTCTTTAACCATTTTATAGGGATGGAAAACATAGGAACGTATTTGCGAACCCCATTCAATCTTGCGTTTTCTGTTCTCGATTTCATCGTGGGTCTCCCGCTTTTTGCGTAGTTCGATTTCGTAAAGCTGTGACTTAAGCATGCGCAGTGCCTTATCGCGGTTTTGTTGTTGTGAGCGTGTTTCCTGGCATTCCACAATAATCCCCGAGGGCTCATGCCTGAGGCGTACGGCAGTTTCCACCTTGTTTACATTTTGTCCGCCAGGCCCACTCGATCTGAACGTATCCCAGGATATTTCTGAAGGGTTAATGGTAATCTCGATGGTGTCGTCTATCATGGGGTAGGCATAAACCGAAGCAAATGATGTATGCCTTTTATTGGCTGCATCAAAAGGTGAAAGCCTTACCAGCCGATGTACGCCGTTTTCACTTTTCAGGTAGCCATATGCAAAATCTCCTGAAAATTCCAGCGAAACTGTTTTAATGCCGGCCACATCGGCTTCCTGTAAATCAACCTGCTTCACTTTGTAATTATTACGCTCACCCCAACGGATGTACATGCGCATGAGCATCTCAGCCCAATCCTGGCTCTCGGTACCACCAGCCCCCGGATTTATATGAACTATTGCATCGAGTTTATCCTCCTCATCGCTCAACATATTTTTAAACTCCAGGTCCTCAATCAACCCCAGTGCTGTGGTGTAATGTTTATCAACTTCCTTTTCAGTGGCATCACCATCTTCATAAAAATCAATCATCACCTTCAGTTCTTCAAGTGCATTGTATACTTTATCATAAAAATGTGTCCAGATTTTTTTCTGTTGGATGGATTTGAGAATTAGCTCGGCTTTTTTGGGGTCGTTCCAGAAATCCTGCTGTTGTGTCAGGGTTTCCTCATCGGCAATTTCGTTTAGTTTTTTGTCGATGTCAAAGGTACCTCCTCAGCGCATCAACCCTTTGCTGAAGTGCTTTGATATTTTCAGTCGTTGTCATATTTGTTGTTGTTTAAAAAGTCAAAAATCTGTTCTGTTTCATAACCCTTTGAGGCGAGGAAAAATTTAAGTTTCTCCGGTTTTTGTTCAGCCCCTCTACGGTTAAGTTCATCCAGCTTCTTTTTTGCCAGCATCTCGAGGTTTTCGCGAATTTTTTCCTGATCCAGATCACCAAGTGTTTCCTCTATAATGGCCTGGTTAATCTCATGTTTTTGGAGTGCTGCCTTTATTTTGAGCATTCCCCACTTCCCCTGATTCAGTTTGCTTTTGGTATAAAGTTGCGCAAACCTTTTTTCCGATAAAAAATCGTTATTAATAAGATGTGCAATAATTATTTCGAATTGCTTCTCCGGAACTTTCAATTTGTAGAGTTTTCTTTTGATCTCAAAAGTACTCCTTTCCCGCTGTGCGCAATAATACCTTGCTTTTATCAGGGCATCCTCCAGTTCCATGGTTTAGTTACTCTGCTTTATTTTTTCCACTAATATCCGGGATAATTCAAGCATTGCCTCCCCGGCATTTTTCCGGATGACAGTCAGGTTTTGTACGCCATAGCTATCACCGGCTTTGGGATCGATCAAAAACTTGGGCACTTCATCCCTTAAGTAATGGATTATGCTTGCTGCCGGATAAACGGCCATTGAAGTTCCAACCACCAAAAAGTAATCACCCTGCATGCAAAGGTTGATGGCATTTTCAATTTCTGTAACAGCTTCACCAAACCAAACCACATGCGGCCTGAGCTGATACCCCTTTTCACATTTGTCACCCATTTTCAGTTCACATCC
>CAYNDN010000510.1:0-4076 GCA_964395075.1 uncultured Lentimicrobiaceae bacterium
TAGCGCGCCTGCTTTGGGAGCAGGAGGTCGTAAGTTCGAATCTTACTACCCCGACCTGAAAATCAAGGAGTTAAGTTAAAACTTAGCTCCTTTTTGTTTTTTTGGTGTAAACATAGTGTAAACATACTGGCGGGTAATCTCGGGCTCTTATTAAAGAATTAACATAGGCAGTTACAAGGCTAAGAATATCCAAAAAGAACAAGTTTCGGCTCTTTAAAACTAAAATCTGGGTTAAAAAATAGCTTGTCTATAGATAAGATGCAGGTAAACAGGGATTTAAGTTTGCTCTACTTTCCAAAGTAGAATTAGAATCTTAATGATAGACGACCCGCCCTGAAAAGGAACTGCAATTGCACATGCTTTTTTCAAATGGATATATGACGGCTACAATTTCCAAATCAAACCAATACCTGAACGACTCATCTGTTCAGGATTGAGCCAAAGGATGTTGCGAATCAACACCACTGCTGGTAGTGAAGGAAAAGAAATTTGAAATGGGAGCTGCCACTTTTCAAAGGGAATAAGGAATTTCATATGGTACGAAAATATCCAGAAAAGGGGTTGAGGTGTGGAATGTGACAGGGATTGAAAAGAAAATCCTTTTTTTGCCTTCATGTTTTAGAAGGCAAGAAAAGATTGGAATGTAAGGGCCGCCCGTTTACCCGAATTGAAAACCGTTACCTGCCGCCGGATTTTCGGACCAACGCACTTTGAAGAATTAGTGAACTGAGTAAAAAGGAGTTGATGAAGAAACCTGTGGAAACCTCACTTCAACATTCATGATTCGGTGTTCTCCGGGAGGAGTCCTTCGGACAATATTCATCTTTCAATTTTCTATCCACTTCACTCACTCAATCACCACCTTCCCATACTCCGCACTTCCATCTTTTTGGAGGCTGCGGTAGAAATAGACGCCTGCCGGTATGCTGCGAGTGTCCCATACTTTGAGGGTTTCTCCGGGATAAAGCGTGAGTTCTTTTACCGGGATTCCGCTGGTTGAGAAAATGCTGATTTCCATACGGCGGCGGCTGGTTTTGCCTTTGCGCTCAAAGCATACATGATCATGTGCGGGATTAGGGTAAGTTATAAGTGCAGATGCTTGTGCTGGTTGCTCCTGCACACTTACTGTGGTGTCTTTAACTTCAAATACCCAGAAATCCCGGTCGTTCCAGTTTCCACCATGTGGGGTGCAGCCCACATCGTAGGATGGGCCGTAATCGGTGTAGGCGGTGAGGACAAAATTCAGTGGACTTTTAACAACTAATCCATTTTGAACATAATCACGTCCTAAACCACCAAAGCAGCGTTCCCAAAGCAATTCGCCGGTATCATTAATGCCAAACACCCAAACATCAGGCTTATACTCGGATTGTGAATGGTTGTTTGATACATCTCCGTCACTAGAATCAGTGTTTCCGGAAATAATTAAAGTACCATTATTTGTGGACATTATAATTGGGGCATCCTCGCCACCAGAACCACCATAGCATTTTTGCCAAATAATATTTCCAAAGAAATCCATATGCACCACCCAAATATCTGATTCGCCATGCCAGCCTGATCCTGCTAAATCACCATCATTTGAACTTCCGTATCCGGTTAAAAAATATCCATTTTCTTTCTCAATTATGCCTAAAAAACCATCATGACCACTTCCTCCATAACATTGATGCCATTCCATTTCCAGGTTGCTGTTTAGTTTTACCAGGATGGCATCGGAACCGTTGCCCATATAATCACATGCAATGTTCCCATCGCCTGAGGGTGGAATACCTGAACCTCCGAGCAGAAATCCGCCGTCACTTGTTTGATATACAGCCTGGCTGACTTCCATGGATGTGGTTCCTGCAGTGAAATCCCCTTGAATCTCTCCTTCGCTGTTGAGCTTCACCATCCACATGTCGTAGGAACCGTAGTAGTGGCTGATATCGCCGTCGGAGGAATTGGTCCAGCCGGCTGCCACAATGCCGCCATCCGTTGTGGCATAGCCTCTGTAGGGCTGGTCGTAGCTATTGCCGCCTACAATTTTATCCCAGATGATGTTTCCTTCACCATCAATCTTGATGATCCAGAAATCATTGCTGGTGGGGTATGGGTCATAGGAAATATCTCCGTCGGAGGAATATGATAATCCAAGAATATAATATGTGCCTTTAGAAGATGCAAAAATTCCATAGGCTCCTTCATCATAAGTGCCTCCGTAAGATTTTTCAAAAATTATATTGCCTGTGTAATCAATTTTAACAAGCCATATGTCCGATTCACCATTGTTTGAAGAAACGTCTCCATTAGAAGAATCAGTTTTACCAACGATTAAATAACCATCTGGTACCTGAATCATATCCTTTGGCTGGTCCCACTCACTACCACCAAAGCAGGCCTGCCAGTCGATATAAAAGGATTGGGAGTATGCAGTAGTATTAAGTATTAATAAAAAAAGAAAAAGGAATTTGCCGATGTATTTCATGGCTGTAAAGTTTTTAAGAAAAAACCGGGCACAGCCGCCTGGCTGCGCCTGGTTTATCAAATTTATTTTACGATGACCAATTTTCCGGTTTTTTGTTTACCATTGGCATCAAAGGTATAAAAATAAACGCCGGGTTCTACTTTTCGGGTATCCCAAACGTACTGCCCCTGCAGTCCGCTTACCGTTGCCGAATGCAGGAGCTTGCCGCTGACATCGCACACGGTTAGCCGGCCGGTTTGGCTGCCTGCCGGCAGAGTGTAGTTAAAAGCCGTCCAGGTTTTGGCCGGATTGGGTTCAACAAGCAGTTCCATGCCATAGGCTTTTGCGATTTCACCGGGTTTAACGGAGGTGCTTTTTAGGCCCTGGCCATCCGCGATGTTCATGCAGACACAGAAATTATAGCCGTAACAGGCTTCGAGCCAGCCCCTGGCCTGCGCTCCGGCAGTTGAGGGGTTGGTGTTTACAATGGTTTCGAGCAGCGCAATCTCGGCCTGGTTGAGTTCCGACCTGGTTTTTCCTGCCTGCATCAATGCAATGCGTAAACTCAATACATTCAGGTAGTCGCTGTACCGGCCGGCAGCGATCCCGCTTAGCTCATATGTTTGCGGGATCAATCCGGCAAGTGTTAAGGCATCGGCGGTGTTGCCCTCGGCCAGGTAGGTTTCGATGATCTGTTCGTCGGCACGTATACCGCCCAGGTTGTCGATCCAGTTGCGCAGCAGGCCATAATCCGTAATGGTATCGTTAAGCAGGCTGCGTATCATGGTGTTGGCTGCACGGCTTTTGGCATGACTGTGTTGTGCCATTTGCTGTTGCAACACTGTTTTATAGGTGGTTCCCGCCGCCACTTCACGCAGGATTTCGATCATGTACTGCGGCAGCGGATCGGCTTTTTCTTCCAGGTACTGGAGCAGATCGGGCTCCCTGAGTTCGTTGGGGTTGGCCGCCAGTATTTCGAAGATGATGTTGTCGGGCAATACCTCCGTTTTGTCGGAAGCAGCCATCAACACCTCTTTCGAAAGATGCGGGGAAATCCCCAGCAGTTCGGCGCGCAATGCCCAGGTGTCGTAGGGCCATGCCGTTTCCACTTCGGTTATCAGCTCTTCGGTATCCCCGCCGTCCTGCAGACTGTTGTACAGGGTTTGAACATTGTCCAGGTTGCTTAGGTCCGATGCATATTCCTGTTCAATGATTAGTTTTTCGCCGTCGGTCATTTCGCTGTAGCCGATGATTTCGCCGCCGCCTGAATGCGATGGGCAGTTATTGGTGCCTGAACTCAATTTTGGTTCTACATTATCAACCTCATCAGGATAATAGTTTTTATACCAATAATCAACCATGTGGTTTGACGTTTGTCCTTCGATACCATTAAAAAAGTTGTAATTGGCATTCACTGAAAATGTATTGCCCGCCGGATAATCAGAGCTGCCTTGATTGCTTTGGATGCCTGATTCATACTCATCAGCCACATAAAAATCATTTACGTTGTTCACGTTTTGGTTGCAATAGAAGGCGAGGCCGAAGTAATCGTACTGTAGAAACCAATTCTTTCCTTCGGTGTAAATGGAATAAGTCAGGTCGTTGAAGGTATTGTTGCAGATTTCATCTA
>CAYNDN010000511.1:0-1467 GCA_964395075.1 uncultured Lentimicrobiaceae bacterium
GACTTTCATAAGGCTAATAAATTCTATTTACCCACTTAGTTTTACAAAGTGCCATAATTTGATTGTATGCAGTCTAATTTCATTCAGCCATGATAACACTGGAAATACAAGAACAAAATAAAAATAAGCTTGAGCAACTCTTGAAATTGTACGATGGCAAACATGACGAACTAGTGTCTGCCATGCTGCAATTTAAGATCAATGAACTTAAAAAAGGCATTCGGAATATTGAGTTGGATCTTCGCTATTTTGAAAAAAAGTACAACACTGAGAGTCAAACATTTTACGATGAATTTATTGCAGGAACTATCTCCGATGAAAATGATGATTATATCAGTTGGAGTGGAGAATATGAAACCTGGTTGGATTTTAAACGGGAACTTGAGTTAATTTCGTGATAGAAGAATATTTTCAAAATATTGAGAATATCATTGCATCATTTGATTCAATCGAATCCGTTGAGCTTAAAAAGAAAATGCTGAATAATAGTTTTGGAATCATAAATAGCAGATTGTCATACCGGGATTTCAAGCTTGAATTCATCGAAGTTGTTAGATTAACCGATCAGGGAAATCCACAGAAAAAGAAATATAAATACCATTTTCAGGATGATACAAATGTTTTGATTTTCAGATATGATAATGTACCCCATCATCCTCAGGTCAACACCTTCCCTCACCATAAACACACAGAAGCCGGAATTCTTGAATGCAAAGAGCCCGATTTATTCAATATTTTATTGGAAGTTGAGCGAATAATTCGATCCTCATAATTACCATTTAGTATTCAAAACATTAAAGTAAACCAAAATGAACCACAAAAACAAAAAACAAATGACTGGCCTGGCAATTATTGCCGCCCTGATGATTTCGGTAACCACCATTGCTCAAACCCCAATCCTGCGCTTTCCGGACGTATATAAAAACACTGTGGTATTTGTTGCCGGAGAGGATATCTGGAAAGCATCCACTGACGGCGGTATTGCGCAAAGGCTAACCTTTCACGACGGACAGGAGCGTCATCCGGAGTTTTCACCTGATGGCAGATACATTGCATTTACCGGCGAATATGACGGCAACGCGGATGTGTATGTGATGAATGCTGACGGCGGTAACATCACCCGCGTAACCTGGCACCCGGGCTACGACCAGGTAGTGGGATGGCATCCGGAAAAAAACAAGATTATTTTTTCATCCGGAAGAAACAGCACAACAAGATACACCAAGCTTTTCCTCATCTCACCAGACGGAACCGGCATTGAAGAACTCATCATGTACGATGCGGCCCAGGGTAGCTTTTCGCCGGATGGAAGCAAAATTGCCTATAACAAAGTATCCCGCGAAACACGAACATGGAAACGCTATGTGGGCGGGCTTGCACAGGAAGTTTACATCTACGATTTCAATACGAATCAGGAACAAAATATTTCCAGTTTTGATGGAACCGACCGCATTCCCATGTGGATTG
>CAYNDN010000511.1:1477-4068 GCA_964395075.1 uncultured Lentimicrobiaceae bacterium
GCGACAAAATCTACTTTACTTCTGACCGCGACCAGGTTTTGAACATTTTTGCTTACAATCCCCAAAACAATCAAATCGAAAAAGTTACGAATCATACAGAGTGGGATGCCCGCTATCCCGGCAATGACGAAAAAACCATCGTTTATGAGCAGGGAGGAGATATCTGGATGCTAGATATTACTTCAGGAAAAACCAGCGAAATTCCCATTGAGATCAGGGTGGATATGGAAGAAACCCGTCCATACATGAAAGATGTATCCAAAGATATTCATGGTTTTGATGTGGCACCGGGAGGAAAAAGAGCTGTGGTTGTGGCACGCGGAGAACTATTCTCTGTTCCTGAGGAAAATGGCCCCACCTATAACCTGACTCAAAATTGTGGCGCTCGCGACCGATTTGCCACCTGGTCACCGGATGGTGAACATATCGCCTACATTTCCGATAAAACCGGAGAATACCAAATTTATATCATCGATAAAAAAGGCCGGGAAGAAGCCGTGAAACTTACGGATTTTAAAGATGGCTTCCGCTATGCGCTCAAGTGGTCGCCCGATAGCAAAAAACTGGCTTTCACCGACAATACGCTCACCCTCTACATCCTGGATGTGAATTCAAAAAAAGTGACCAAAGTGGATAAGGCGGAATACGAGAACGTGGATGTGTCGCTCACCAAAAAGCCCATCTACGATTATTCATGGTCGCCCGACAGCCGCT
Source organism: uncultured Lentimicrobiaceae bacterium (assembly GCA_964395075.1). Taxonomy (GTDB): domain Bacteria; phylum Bacteroidota; class Bacteroidia; order Bacteroidales; family 4484-276; genus SABY01. Next base: position 2,192 of record CAYNDN010000511.1, read on the forward strand.
ACATCGTTTATTCAAAAATGAATGAAGATTTTATGTACCAGTTGTATGTTTACGGACTGGAAGACAAAGAAATCCATGACATCAGCAACGGACTTTTTCACGATTTCGGGCCGGTATTCACAGCGGATGGAAATCACATCCTTTTCATCTCCAACCGGCAATTCAGCCCCACCTATTGCGACCTGGAATGGGAAATGGTTTATAAGGACGTGGCCGGAATTTACGCGATCACCCTTGAAAAGGACGGCCCCTCATTCCTGCCGTTCAAAAACGACGAAGTAAATCCGGAAACCGTCACCGAAGAAAAAAGCAATTGGGTAAGCGTTGATTTGGATGGGATCACCGAACGGGTGGAACCGCTTCCACTAAAGCGGGGAAATTACAGGCAGTTGGCTGTAAACGAATCCACACTTTATTTTATGAATGCTGAAAAGGGCGATTTCAATAAATTTGAATATCGCGCAGTCAATTCCATGAATCTCTATGCTTATGACTTTGAATTGGAAAAGGAATCGGAAGTAATACCTGACATCAACAATTACAAGCTTTCAGCGTATGGTGAACATCTCATCTGGAAAAAAGGAAACAGCATTTCCATTTCGAAGACAGGAACTCCCGCAGAACAAGCCAAAACCCTGAAACTTTCAGGCCTCAAAATGTGGATGAATCCGGTGGCTGAATGGCACCAGATATTCGATGAAGCATGGCGGATGGAACGGGATTATTATTACGAGGCCGGAATGCACGGCCAGGACTGGGATATGCTAAAGAAAAAGTATGGTGCGTTGATCGACAGGGCTTCGTGCAGACAGGATGTTCGTTACATTATTGGCGAACTCATCGGGGAACTCAATACTTCACACACCTACATTTATGGTGGCGATTATCAGCGCGATGCGGAATCAGTAAATGTGGGCATGCTGGGTATTAACTTTAAAGCTGATGAAAAATCGCAAAGATACCAGATCACCAAAATATTCACCGAAAGTGATTGGTCGAGAGAGGTTTTCCCGCCCCTGGCAAAGCCGGGTGTGGATGTGAATGAAGGTGATTATATCCTGCAGGTGAACAGAAAGGAAATCTCAACCGACAAAAACTTCTACAGCTATTTTATTGATATGGCCGGTGGCCAGATAACTTTGCTGGTTAATGAAAAACCTAATTTGGAAGGTGCACGTGAGGTGATTGTAAAACCTGCCCGCGGTGAATCAACCATGCGATATATGGACTGGCTGGAATGGAATCGCAAAACCGTGGAGGAAGCCTCCAATGGTAAAATCGGCTATGTGTATTTACCGGATACCTACAATGGCTCGGCCACTGATTTCCCAAGGTATTTCTATTCGCAAACCAAAAAGGAGGGCTTCATCGTGGATGGCCGTTTCAATGGTGGTGGCCTCGATCCGGAAATTTTCCTGCAGCGCCTGTTGAAAAAACCACACGGATACTGGACCCGGCGTTATTCTGCCGATCAGATGATCCCCGCGCTGGCCGTAGATGCGCATAAGGCCTGCCTCACAAACCGTTACGCCGGTTCAGGAGGTGACGAATTACCTTATGAATTCCGCTTCAATAATATGGGCCCGATAATCGGTACACGCACCTGGGGTGGCCTCGTTGGTGTTTCCATGTTTATCGATCTGATTGACGGTGGTGGGCTCACTGCACCGGATTACCGGATTTATAATGCCAAGGGCGAATGGGTGGTGGAAAATGAAGGCGTAACTCCGGATATTATCATCGATATAGATTCGAAGAAAATGGCGGAAGGTTATGATACGCAACTCATGAAAGCCGTGGAAGTGATCATGGAACAGATTAAAGAAAATCCAAGAACTTTCCCGCAGCATGAACCCTTCCCGGTTGACAGGTAGTTG
>CAYNDN010000512.1:0-4064 GCA_964395075.1 uncultured Lentimicrobiaceae bacterium
AACTTTTGAAGGATGGAATTTTAAGTTCCGGATTCTTGATACCACTGATGATATGGATTAATGGACAGAACAGTACAATGCATTTCAAATAAGACCAAAAAAACATGAAGAAAATTAAATCCATTGCCAACAGAATTTTACAGTTATCGCATACAATCGGCATCGGCCTTTTCCTGGCGGTTATCCTTCTCATCACAATTTCCTGCCGCAAGAACAAGCTCTCCAATGAATTGTGTGATTGCGGCGACTCACCATCTGAAATTATTATCGGTGATACAATATATATCGTGATTCCGAATGTTTTCACTCCAAACGGAGACAATTATAATGAACGCTGGTACCTGGACAGCCTGCGCTTATACTCGGATGCAATTGTGCGAGTAATTGATGAAAGGCTTTTGGATAAAAAGATCATTTTTGAATCGGTAGGCTATAACGAGCCCTGGGACGGGACTCGCAACAATGGCAAAAAACCAAAGGATGGCAAGTACAAATTTGAAATTGAGGTGGTTGGACGTAAAATCACAGGATATGTTTGTGTTTTTGGAATCAGTGATTTTGAGCCGACCGAACAGGAATGTTTAAATAAGCTGATTTTTAGAGATTCCATGGACCCATTTTTCTGGTAATGGTTCATGTTTTGATTTTATAAAGACTCAAGTTCCATAGGAAATTGCGTCCCATAGGGCTTGTAAGTTATTCTTTATTGTGTTATTAAATTAATGATTTATTTGATATTACAATTTCAGTTCTTTGCTAAACAACTGCATTGTTAAGCTTATTTTGACGCTTTAGACTTTCAATCGTGCATAGCACATTGAAACGTCAAACTTCATTTGTCAATTCTTGCTTAACAATACACTACGTGCAATTAGTGCCTGGTTTGCTTTCCTTAATAATCCCGCCTTTCAATAACTTTTGGATTATAAATATTTGACGCCTTAGTCTTTAAGTATCTTACAAGTCAAGTTCTGCCAAATAATGGCAGAAAATGAGTTGAAAGATACTTTTGCAAAATGGGTAGCTAAAGAAATCTACGGGGATCTTAATAAAAATGTTTTTCTAAAAGGAATAACCACTGCGGACTGCCGATTGTGGGCTGCCGGCTTTATGTGTGTTTTTCTGTATGATCTTCCACAAAATTTTCAGTATTTCCACAAAAATAATCCCACCAGAACAGCCCTTTGCCGGGCGTTCCCTTTCGCAGATCAGATTGGGAAATCACTTCCAGGGCCTCTTCCATGGTGTGCGACATGCGGAACTTCTTCACGAAGTTGGCCAGGAAACCGCGGCGCAGGTCGGTGATGAGGATGATGCCACCGGGCTTTGCCACCCGCTCGATCTCGTTGAGCATTTTTACAGGCTCCTCCACGATGTGCAGCAGGAACGTATTGATGACCACATCGAAATTATCATCAGGGAAACTCATCTTCTGCACATCGCCTTTCTGGAGGGTAATCCGGTCGCTCAACCCTGCCTCATCCACCAACCGGTTGCCGATGTCCAGCAGCGGTTCGCCCAGGTCGATTCCTGTAATTTGTGCATCCGGAATCATTTTGACAATTTCAATGGGCATGGCAGCAAACCCGCAGCCCGCGTCCAGAACTTTTCCACCTTTAAATCCTGACTTTTTTAGTATTCCCGCCAGGCGTTTGCCCATGCGTTGAATGCTCTTTTTATTGCGGTTGTAATAACCTGTAGCCCATTCCTTTTCATTGAAGATTCGGGGGTGAGTGAGTTCAGTTTTTTTCATGGCGCATTGTTTATATGGTTTGTCGGTTTGATATTCATATATTCAGGATGCAAATATATATGGAATAATAAAATATGAAAAGCATGCGAACTTTCAAAATCTAACCTGTACGAATTTCATGAACAGCCAATATGTAAAGCTACATTTCTGTTTTATCTACTCTAACCACCAATTCATTTTCAAGGATTTTTTTCATGTTCCGCCCCTCCTCAACCATATGGTTTTCAGAATGGTGCAATATGTGTTTTGCTTTTGCCGATTTGAAAGCCAGAAACAGCCGGCCAAACCGGAAATGTGTGCGTGCATGAAAAACCGTTTTTCCATCCACCTTTTTGGTCATCCAGATAATTCTTGTACACATAAAAGAAAGTGGCCAATCGGGCTTAAGTGTAATTTTTTGGTTCGGAATGGATTCGATGCATTCAGCTTTTATTTCATGGGTTTCACCGTCTAGTTTCTCTTCAGATTCAAGTTTGGATCCCACCTCCAGTGGCTTTCCTTTTGTCCACCTGAAGTAAATATGTTCATCAGGATGCCAGTCAGAATAGTTATCCTCAATATGGTACAAAAAATCCCAGATCCGCTCAGGTGAGGTGTTTATTTCAGTCTCATTTTCAACCACGAATTTTTTAAACATGATTATCTTCAGTTGTTGTTAATTATCAAAATCGTCCAAATGTAGAAAATTGTTTTAAAATAACTTGTATGAAGGTTATGTTCAAGTATCTTATGTCAACTGTTTCATACTTTTATGCTATTATTGTACTTTCAATAAAGCTTATAATAAATGAAAATCAAAACTGTACTGCTGATTATAGTCATTTCGATTTTATTCATTTCACAACTGCGTAGCCAAAACACACCCATCCCTGCCGAGCGGGTTGAATTCACCTATGCAAATACCATGGAATTTCAGGACACAACTTTTGGAGCCGGTTATTCGTTTTATGCTGCAGTCTGGCCATTGCTCAGGATGTATCCCGGGCAGTGGGAGGTACAATCCGGGCTGGTGAGCACATGGATGAATGCCCAACCCACCGGCAATGAGCCTCCGGGATTTTTCTACTCGGATATTGAAGGCGGGCTGGGCTGGTGGCACGATACCCGTTTCGGGAAGAAAACGCCTAAATTTATCATGGGCGGCGTAGCCCACAATTTCAGTGCATGGAGCAATGGTGTGGGAGCCGGCAGTTGCAGCATCAGGCCGGATGGCCATCGCGAATGGAGTGAGCCGGGCGGTTTGTACGGCGTTGCTCAACTTTCGCCAAACCTGCTCTGGCCTCCGGATGGCCTCAACATGAAGCAGGGATCAAATGGGGAATTGCTGGGTTACGGTTATATGCCGCTTCCGCTTACTGAGGTTATGGAAACTACATGGGGTGTGGATGTTACCACCGGAAACCAATCCTGGACTTTATTTCTGAACACCACCAACTTTAAAGGCCCGGCAACATTTTTCCTACCAACACACTGGTCTAAGGCCTCGGTGGAAAACCCTGACTTAGAGGGGTTATTCCTGGACACACGTCCCTCAAATCCGGAAATCAGTTTTGGTATTGAAACAGCCACTACCCCGGCAGTTGTTTCCTTTGATGAAAATCAAAATCTGTATGCGCATGTTTTGCAATCCACCTATCCGGTGAGTGGAGCCAATAAATCGGTGCTTACCCGGAACATCAATGTTTACTCCAAAGAAGCACTTTGGAACAGCATGCAGGCATGGTTTGAGGGCGGGCCTGCTGTTGAGCCCGGATTTATCGAAGCGGGAGTTCAGGCAAAACCATTCTCCAATGTAAACAATGGAGCCTGGTTTTTTGGTGAGATCAAGAGCAACCAAATAAATGTGGATTGCCCCATCGACTTTGAAACCTATGTTCAGGGTTTTAATGCTAACGGCAACACCATGGGTTTTGAATGGAACCTGGATCATATCACACATCTGAATAACAATTTTTATTCTCCGGAGTATTACAAGTTGTTTGTAAATGAGGATGATTCGACCTGGAAACCTGTAGCAAAAGAAACTGTTCCTGAGATTACAGGACTACTGAACAATACTTTTGAGCCGGTGCCCGGGGAACACATTTCCTACCTCACACCCATGGAACCGGATTGCCACTGGCAGGATCCCAACGGGCCATGGAAAAATCCCGGGCCTTCATCAGGACCGTTTCAGACGGAACTGGGTGATGGCAGCATCTTAACTTATTACTGGTATAAATTCAACGAGCAGCCGGCCATCGTTCAGGCCAACCTGCCCGAAGAACAACTCATCTACCTGCAGGAACGGGCAGAACTGATCCACTCACAC
>CAYNDN010000513.1:0-4026 GCA_964395075.1 uncultured Lentimicrobiaceae bacterium
TTTTGTAACAAAAAACTCCCGCAGGTTTCAAACTTTTCCCCCGATCTTACTTTCGCTTTAACTTTGATATCAATTAATTCAAACCTTTAAAACGAGGAATTTTGAACATGTCGCTGTTCAACTAATTACAAAAATGAAAAATTTGATCTCTGCGAATTTCACGTATACTCCGCGTTTTCAAGAGGTTTTCGGGTCTCAAATGCACTTAGTAGATGCGGGTAAACCCGATTCAAAACACACCTTTCTACTGCTGCATGGCAATCCGACCTATAGTTACTTGTGGCGTAATATCATTCCGCATCTCTCCAGTCATGGCCGAGTAATTGCACCCGACCTGATCGGTATGGGAAAATCGGACAATCCGGATATCGACTATACTTTTCGTGATCATATCGAGTATATGGACGAATTTATTAATAAATTGAAGCTTGATAATATCATTTTGGTGATACAGGATTGGGGATCGGGTATCGGGTTTCACTATGCCAATAGATTTAGAGATCGGGTAAGTGGGATCGTCTTTTTTGAAGCCATCATCCGGCCGATCACCTGGAGTGATGCTAATCTGATCGAACGATTCATTTTCAAACGCTTTCGTCACCCGAAGAAAGGATACAAGATGATTGTAAAGAACAATTTCTTCGTCGAACGCTTCCTGCCAATGATGACGGGTCGCAAACTGACAAAAGAAGAGATGGATTGGTATCGGGCACCTTATATAAATAAGGAAGACAGAAAACCGCTCCGTGTTTGGCCAACCCAAATTCCAATCAGTGGTGATCCCGAGTTCAGTACCAGGGTCGTTCAATCATATTACGAATACCTCCCGACCTCTAAACTCCCGAAGTTAATGTTCCACGTAAGGCCCGGTATGATCATCAAGAAAAAGGAGGCGGAACGCATCATAAATACCTGGAAAAATCTTGACTCAATTTACTTGGGAAAGGGCAAGCACTTTATCCAGGAGCAGTACCCCAATGAGATCAGCGCTGGAATTATCGACTGGTACAAACGGAATTTTTAAATCATTCAAATTCCTCAATCATATTCATAAGCTAAATATTGTGGCAAAATAATCATCCGTGAACGTGGGCTTTTTACAATTGTTCTACAATCTCCTTCCCTTTTTTACGTGAAACGGGAATTTCCTTATCGATCAGCTTATGCTTCAGCCGGTATCCCCTGGCATTACCGGAGACCTCATAATTCATTTTCAGATTGATGATATAGGAACGGTGACAGCGTATGATGAAGGGACTGGTCATTTGATGCTGTAAGTTCTTTATCAAGACACGCAGCAGTTTGCTTCTTACCTTTCCATCTTCCTGCCAAACCACTTTCGAATAGTTTCCCTCAGCTTCCACATAAATCAATTCAGCCGGATCAAAAGTCAGATACTCATTAATTTCGGATTTCAGGGTTGCAGAGTTTTGAATCTCTCTTTGCCGATCAGCCGCATTCTGTTCGGCATCCTGATTCTTCCTTATCTGTTTCATCAATTTTTGAAACCTTGGGTGGTCCCGAAGCGGTTCAAAAGCAGGTAACACCTTCATCGAGAAAATACCGTACCGCTCTTCAAAGGCCTGCTCCAGGTAATTGAGTGCATTTTCTTGTTCTCCCAGCATGGTGTAGATAACTGCGAAATCCATATGCAAAGAGACTTCAGGTTCCATCTTTTTTCGTTCTTTCAACAATGCTATATACTTTTGAGCCAGCTCAGTTTTGCCCATACGGGCATAGGTCATTCCAAAACCGGTAATGCCTTTCAGACGGTGGTTGCTCAGGCTTTTTATTTTTTGCCATATTTCGAGGGCGTCATCAGACCGACCTTTGTCTTCCAAAATCCATCCTTTAAACTCCAGCGCTCTTTTATGATTTGGATTCCGTTCGAGCACCTTATTGAATTCTCGGAATGCTTCTTCCCTGTTCCCGGCAAAGTAATGCGCTTCTCCGAGGTACGTGCCAATAGAAAGCGACAGCGGGTCGAGCTGCAGAGCCACTTTAATTTCATTGATAGCCTCATTGTGTTTTCCGATCGCCGAAAGGTACCAGCTATAGGTATGATGCGCTTCCGCGGATCCGGGGTTGAGCTGCAGTGCTTTCCGAAACGACAAGCCGGCTTTGTTCCAGTCCAGTTCATAAAAAAACTCAACCAGCGCCAAAGCTATATGAGATTCGGCCAGCTTGTTATTAATGTCTAAAGCTTTGAGGGCGGCTTTTTTGGCCCTGGGATAAGCTTTGGGGGCCGGCATTTGTCCGTACGCTCCGAGATAGGCATAGCAGCTTGCCAGGTTGGAATAAGCCAGTCCAAAACCGGGTTCCATCTCTATACTTTCCTTGAAATGAGTTATCGCTTTCCGGGTTTCACTCACCGACCGGTTATTCCAGTGATATTTGCCTTTCAAATACACATTATAGGCTTCGATATTTTGAGTAGGAGCGGCCCCGTTTCGCTTGCCTTTTACGGCTTTAAAATTGGCTTTTAGCTGCCGGGCAATTTGCATGGCAATTTCATGCTGTAATTCAAAAAAATCACCAAACGGCCGAGTAAAAACATCCGACCACACCTGATAACCATCAGCCGTATTAACAAGCCGGGCTGATACTCTTAATCTATTCCCGGAACTCTTTACACTGCCCTCCAATACACAAGCAACCCCAAGTTTTTGACCTATTTCCCTGACGTCTTCGTTTTTATCCTTGTATGCAAAAGATGAGGTGCGGGAGGTAACCTTTAAATGATCGATATGAGACAGGGCGTCAATGATTTCATCCGTGAGGCCATCGCTCTTATACTCATTTTCTTCGCTTCCGCTGAGGTTAATAAAGGGCAATACCGCTACGCTGTTAAAATAGGTGGCCCGCCTGGTACGCATTTCATCCTGGCGCGGAACGATCAGTCCTTCGTTGCCCAGTGCAAATACCTTGACAGGAAATTCTACGTGTTTAAGCTCGAAATCACCCAAAAAAACCGGAGTGAAATTTCCATGATTTTTAACATCATCATATACCTTTTCAGAAAACAAGACGCTGCCCGGAACAGAAAGAGACTTTAAACGGGCAGCAATATTTACTCCGTCTCCGATAATCTCCTTATCACTATACATCACATCTCCTGCATGTACACCGATTTTCAGCGAGTACTCCAGGTGATTTGCAATAATTTGCTGGATCTCCTTGGCGGCCTTAAGCGCTTCTACCGTGCTGGGAAATGTACAAAGTGCTCCGTCTCCGTATTGCTGAATGATACGCCCCCGGCCTCTTGAAATGGCTTGATTTAAAAGATCTCTTGCAGACTGACGTATGGTTCGTGCTTTGGGTTCATCTTTTTGCATTAGCCCGGCATAATCCACCAGATCGGCAAACATAATGGCTGCCAGCTGCCGGTACTCTTGTTTCTTATTTTCGCCTGTCACTTCTTTTGAACTCACAGTTTAAGAGTATTAAGTAAATCATCAATTCATATACAACATACGGCTTTCAACGTTATTTTCTATTTCCGCTCATAACAAACGGATACATAAAATAACGAAACTTCTCCCTTCTGTAACAAAAACCTCCCTCCGGTTTCAAACTTTTTTTCCAAACTCGCTTCAGCTCTACATTTCGAAACAATCAATTTCAAACCACAATGAAAATATAACATGCATAAAATTGAAGTAAGCAGAATTATCAATGCACCCAAAGCAAAAGTTTGGGAAGTCGTAAACGATTTTGGGGGTATCGCTAAAATACATCCATTAATTGAAACCTCCCCTGTGGTCAGTCACATTCAAAATGGAGTGGGAGCAGAGCGGGTTTGTAATTTTTACGATGGCGGACATATCCGGGAACAGATCATCGAACACGAAGAAAACAGAGGTTTCAATTACAGCGTAACCTGGAAAATTATTGAGTTTGGTCCTCTTCCTTTAAAAAAAGGCACTGGCACTTTTACGGTGGTTTCGGTCACACAAGAAAAAACAAAAGTCTCTCTCGTGATGAATATCATACCAAATTTTGGCCCTCTGGGCTGGCTGATGGCCA
>CAYNDN010000514.1:0-4016 GCA_964395075.1 uncultured Lentimicrobiaceae bacterium
CAAGACCCAATATTTAGTCACCGGGTGAATCGTTCACGATTTATAATTATTCACAATAATGGTTCTTCACAACTTAAACCTCGCAGAAAGCTGGGTGCTGAACGTTACAAAACTTACTACGGTTACAGAACTAAGCGGCATAAGAATGGCGGCTATAATTGGAGACAACAATCCCTGCACTGCGAAGGAAAGTCCGATGATGTTGTAAAGTATGGAAATCATATAGCTGGCCTTGACAATATTTAATGATGATTTTGAAAACCGGATATATTCTCTTAGCCTGGAAAATTTTCCGGCCTCCAGGATGGCATCGCAGGCAGGTGAAAACTGATACACATCGTCGGCAATAGAAATACCTACATCGCTTTGGTTGAGTGCTCCGGCATCATTGAGGCCATCACCAATCATCAACACTTTATGGCCTTTCTCTTTCAGCAATTTGATATAATTGAGTTTATCCTGAGGTGATTGATTAAAATACAAATTTTCAGCAGTACCAAATATTTTGGTTAACCGGGATTTTTCAGCTTCATTATCTCCAGAAATTAAGTGAAGCTCCATGCTGTTTTTCAGATACCCAACTATCTCCTGCATGCCATCACGGTATTTGCTCTTCACTTCAAACCGGGCTTTATATTCGCCATCTACCGAAACATAAACTTCGGAGGCAAACACCTCATCATCATTATCATTTCCGGTAACAAAAGCAGCAGAACCAAGCTTCACTTTCATTCCGTCAACATCGCCTTTTATGCCGGCAGAAGGTATTTCCATAAAATCCTGTACTTCGTCAATATGGTCAACCTCCAAAAAATCGAAAACAGCCGCACTTAGCGGGTGTGCCGACTGACGTGCCAGCGACTTTACAGCAATCACCTCTTCTGCTGAAAGGGTACTCTCCTTCAGGGTTACTTCTTTGCTCCGGTTATAAGTGATGGTACCCGTTTTATCAAAAACCACGGCATCTACTTTGGTGAGCCGCTCAACCACGTCGGTATTTTTAAGGTAAAATCCTTTGTGCCCCAACAACCGCATGGCCGTGCCAAACGAAAATGGCATGGAAAGCGCAATTGCGCAAGGACAGGCTACAATCAGCACAGAAGTAAAAGCCATTAATGCAATGGACGGATCTTTAAAATACCAGAATGCGGCAGTACCGGCAGCAATAATCAAAACTGCAATGGTAAAATTTTTACTCAGCCGGTCAATCAGCGAAGTCATGTGCGACACCGATTTTTCATTGCTGGCATTCTGGTTCCAGAGCTGGGTAAGCTGGCTTTGGGCCACATCGCGTTTCACCTCAATTTCGATGGCCTGCCCTATCTGTTTACCTCCTGCAAAAACAAAATCGCCCTGATGTTTGGCCACAGGAACAGATTCGCCCGTAACAAAAGAATAATCGATATTTCCAAAGCCTTTAACGATTTTCCCATCTGTGGGGATTAGCTCCTGATTTCGAATCAGGATGCGGTCGCCGGTTGTAACATCCTTTAATGGTGTGCTCACTTCGCCGTTTTTGGTAAGTTTTGAAACGGCCACCGGAAAATAGGATTTATAATCCCGATCGAAGGAAAGCGATTTATAGGTCTTATCCTGATACCATTTTCCAATCAAAAGAAAAAATATAAATCCGGCAAACGAATCCAGATAGCCAGGCCCTGTATTGGTAAAAATCTCAAAATAGCTTTGGATGATCAAAGCAAGAATACCTATACTGATGGGCAAATCGATATTTACGACTTTGTGCCTTAGGTTTTTGTATGCAGATAAAAAATAATCGCGGCTGCTAAAAAACAGCACCGGCAATGAGAGCACCACATTGATCAAGCTAAAAAACTCCTTGAATTCATCGCCGAGTTCTTCCCTTATGTTCAGGTATTCCGGGAAACTAAACAGCATGATATTACCAAAAGCAAAACCCGCAACACCAATTTTTGCCAGCAACATTTTATTGGTTGCAGGCTTTTTTTTCCCATCAACCCGGTCCAGCGTAATTTGAGGAATGTAATGAATGGAGGCAAGTAACTCAACCAAATGGCGTAAACTTAACACTGAAGAATCATAAGTAACGGACACCTCTTTTTTGGTGAAGTTAACCAAAGAGCTCTTAACTCCGGGATGCAGCAGATGAAGATTTTCGAGCAGCCAGATGCATGAACTGCAGTGAATGGATGGGACAAACAATGTTACTTTTTGAATATTCCCCTCAGCAAAATCGAGCAACTTATCCCTGATCTCTTCATTATCGAGGTAGGCATATTTGGTTCCAAACTCCTGCTTTTCCATGCGCACTCCAGGCGTGTCAACAATGGTGTAATATTTATTGAGCTTGTTTTTGTTCAGTATCTGATAGACAGATTTACATCCGTGGCAGCAAAAATTTTTATCATCCCATACCACCGGATACTTTCCGCAATCATCTCCGCAGTGCACACATTTTTCAATTAACATCCATTACCTATTTGTTTGCAAAGAAAACGAAAATCAATTTGTAAGAGCAGCATTAACGATAATTTAGGAGAATAATAGTGAACATATGTTCATTAAAACAGGCGGAATCAATCACACACAAAAGTGATATTTATCACATTATACAATGTTATAAAACAGCAGGCCGAAAAAAGTTTCAGTAACCGCAATTTTTAAACCAATCCAAATAAATACATAATATGCTGTTTATTAATATGTTTAACGAAATTAATTATATCCAATATTTTACAATTCAACACATTCAACCGATTCCGCCCCAACAACTATTTATTTTTTTCTACATTTACAGGGTGAATAAACTGAAATTTTCTGGTAATAATTCAAATATCAAAACCCACACAATGAAAAACATCATTTACATTTTACTCATTGCAATTGCATTTTATGCCTGTGGTTCGCAGGGCAACAAAACCAGCACAGAAACAAGTACTGAAGTTGAAACAATTGATCCGGCCAACCTTGAAACCATCGAAATTGCAGTTTACGGGATGACTTGCGGCGGATGTGAAAAAACAGTGAAAACTGCAGTTGGAAACTTACCTGGCGTGCAGGAAGTAACGGCCTCGCACACTGATTCAGTGGCAGTTGTAACTTTCGATAAAACAAAATCAGGATTTAAAGAAATGAAAGCAGCCATTACCGACAAAGGTTACGAGGTTGCTGAATTTAAAGTTGTTAAATAATTAAACATAAAAAAAATGAAGATGAAAAATTTATTCCTGGCTGCATTGGCAATCGTTATTCTGACGGGCTGCAACCAAAAAATTGAAGAAGAAAAAGAGGTGATCAATACCATCGGAAATGTTACAGATGGCATGTTCATCCACGTAACCAATGATGATCCTCACCGGGTGCTTATGGCCATGAACATGGCTGACATGGTTTCAGCAGATCACGATGTGGTGATGTATTTTGACATTGACGGCGTACAGGTTTTGGTTAAAGATGCCGAAAACATTACCTATTCGCACTTCCCCGGATCGCACGAGCAAATAAAAAAACTCACAGGAAAGGGCATTAAAATCATGGCATGCCCCGGCTGCCTGAAAGCTGCAGGCTACACACCTGAAGATTTGATGGAAGGCATTGATGTTGCCGATAAAGAATCATTCTTCAACTTTACAGAGGGCCGGATTTTAACTTTGGATTATTAAACAGGACTTTTCTTTACGGGAAACAAAAAACAATTTGAACCCAGGAAAAAACATATTCGCCAAAGTTTTTAATTTCTACTACGAAGGTTTCAAAACCATGACATGGGGCAGGCAGGTCTGGATTCTCATTCTCGTCAAGCTTTTCATCATGTTTGCTGTTTTAAAGCTGTTTTTCTTTCCGAATTTTCTAAAATCCAATTTTGAAACCGACCAGGAGCGGGGAAATTATGTTTTGGAACAACTAACAACTACGCCTGACAGTTCCAAAACCAAAACTGAATAAATAACAACTATCTCTCAAAAAATAACTAATTACAAAATCAATTTCTTATGGAAAATTTCGACATGACGCTGATCGATTGGTCGCGGGGG
>CAYNDN010000515.1:0-3742 GCA_964395075.1 uncultured Lentimicrobiaceae bacterium
TATGGCTTCCGAACTAAAAGATAACTTCAATTTTGAGCGCGCACTAAGATATGGTATGATACCACTCATTTATCAATCCAAACAACCAAAAGCCACATTAAACACTTACATTTCACTTTATGTAAATGAGGAAGTGAAAATGGAAGGCCTTGTCCGAAAAATCGGGGATTTTAGTCGTTTTCTTGAAGTGGTAAGTTTTTCCAATGGCAGCGTTATTAATATTTCGGAAATAGCCCGTGACAGCCAGGCCGGCCGCAAAGCCGTGGAGAGTTATCTTTCCGTTTTGGAAGACTTGCTGATATCGGTTCAAATCCCCGTATTCAGCAAAAAAGCCAAACGACTTTTGATAGCCCACCCCAAGTTTTATTTTTTTGATGTGGGCGTTTTCAGGTCACTAAGACCTACAGGACCACTTGACAGGCCACAGGAAATTGATGGTGTTGCTTTTGAAACACTCGTTTTACAGCACTTGCGCGCATGGATGGATTTGGGTGATTTTGATGCAAAAATTTACTACTGGCGAACCAGGTCCGGGGTAGAAGTGGATTTTGTTATTTATGGTGAAAAGCATTTTTACGCAGTTGAGGTAAAAAATACGGATACAATCCGGAGTAATGACCTGAAAGGATTGAAAGCCTTCCTCACGGATTATCCACAGGCAAAGGCTTTTTTGCTTTACAGGGGAAAAGAAAAACTAAAAATCGGAGATGTTTTATGTTTGCCTGTGGATTGGTTTTTGCGAAATCTTATGCCCAACCAGGATTTGCCACAACCAAACAGGTATTAAACTTAATTCAAAAAGAATCTTGTTTTGGCTTCTTCAGGTTGGGATGATCTTAATTTATTGACTCCCCCATCAAACTCAGCGCAAAACCACCGCCGGCAGCCAGATCAATTTTTAATATTGATTCAGCGTTAATTTCCATTTCTTCAATTTCGTATGCTGTTGGATTATCAGCGTAGTGAGCATCCGGAGCATCTTTGTACAGGATGGCGTTGTAAGTTTTTCCTGCTTCCAGAAAATCAAATTTGATTTCCATTTCTTTTGGGTTTTCATCAGTTATACCTCCCACAAACCAGTTTCCTGTTTCGCGCTCTTCACGGGCGATGGTTACAAAATCACCCACCTCACCATTGAGCACTTTGGTTTGTTCCCAGTTTACGCCCACATCGCGGATGAACTGAAATGCAGGATGGCCTTTGTAATATTTAATCAGATCGGGAGCCATTTGGATAGGGCTGTTGATTACCACGTACAACGCCAGTTGATGGGCGAGGGTGGTGTTAATCTGGTTGTCTGGTTTGTAAGGATCCAGAGAAATATGGAAAATCCCGGGGGTGAAATCAATGGGACCTGAGAGCATCCTTGTGAATGCTACAATGGGCAAATGTTCGGGAGGGTTGCCACCATCCGACGACCAGGCATTGAATTCCTGACCGCGCAGGCCCTCGCGGGCAATGGCATTGGGGAGCGTTCTTCGGATTCCGGTTCCTTTGATCGGTTCATGGGCATTAATCGCAATTTCATATTTAGCCGCCGTTTCCAAAACTTTTCGGTAATGGTTTACCATCCACTGGCCGTGGTGGTATTCACCTTTGGGAATGATTTTTCCCACATATCCGGTTTTTACGGAGTGGATGCCCAGTGACTGCATCAAGCTGTAGGCGGTGTCCAATTGCTGTTCATAGGTCCGGGGTGCTGCCGAAGTTTCGTGATGCATGATCAGTTGAACACCTTTTTCGTTCCCGTATCTCACCACCTCTTCAAGGTCATAGTCGGGGTAGGGGGTAATGAAATCAAAAACGCCTTCACGATCTTCAAACCCAATCCAGTGTTCCCAACCGGTATTCCAGCCTTCGACCAGGATTCCGCCGATGTTATTTTCAGCAGCAAAGTCGATGATCTCTTTGGCATATTCTGTTGTTGCGCCATGGTTACCGCTGGCATAGTCCCAGGTTTTGGTACCCAAGTGCATGTCCCACCAAATGCCCACATATTTCAGAGGCGTAAACCACGATACATCCCCAAGTTTATTGGGTTCGTTCAGGTTTACAATCAAGTCCGATTCGATGAGCCCGCCGGCAGTCTCCGAAATTTGAATTGTGCGCCAGGGGGTAGCAAAAGGCAGTGAGCGTTTTACTTTGTATCCCAGTCTGTCGGAGCCAACAAGCTCGCTTTCAAACATCAGGTTATCCTTGTCCACTTTCAATGTCATACCTGCATAATCTGTGAGGTTAGCTTCGTGGAAACTTAGATAGAGCCCTTCGTCAGTTTTCATGGTAACGGGTGTGTTTACTGCATTTTCAGGAATGTAGGTCTGAGCAAGGCTTTCATGTCCTCGTTTACTCAGGGCATCAATTTCACTGAATTTTGTGGTGCTGTAAAGATGTTCGTAAATATCCCAATCTCCCGGAATCCACCATGTTTTATGATCGCCGGTAAGGTTAAACTGAGTGAGTTCATCCATAATGATCATTTCTGTAATATCATCATGCTCAGGGAATTCAAAGCGAAAAGCAACGCCATCGTCATAAGCCCTAAAATAAATATTTAGCCTTCTGTTTGGTTCTTTGTCTTCTTTAAGCTGAATAAACACATCATTATATTTATTGTGAACCAGCCGTTTTTCGCCCCACGGCATTTCCCAGGTTTCTTCAAACGAATTTTTCTTTACTTTTTTTACCGAAAAACGGGCATGTAGCGAAGGCATATCTTTAAAGGCAAACCCAAAAAGTGAAGTATCGATCACCACTTCATCGTTGTAGGTTACATAATAACCGGGTACGCCATCAGCAGCCAGGAATACGTTGGCTTTAACTTTTTGATCTGGCGATTCAATTTCGCTGATGGTGATGTTTTGGCAAAGGGTGCATCCTGATAATGCAATTGCGACGATGGCAATGGAAATGATAAACAATGAGAAATTCTTCATGTGGATTTGTTTTTGGAATATTTGTATTGCACAAAAATAGGCATGAAATTGAATCATTTGCAATTTTGCCTTCGGATATAGAAATAATTGCACGGGTGTTAGCTAAAGTATTCAATCATAGTCACCCTATGGGTAAAGTGATCAAAACAGAAATTCATTAATTTGTTTTGAGTTTGATTTTGGAGAAATTAATGTTGAAGGTGTTTTATCGACATCAACGAAAATTTGGGCTTGATTTTATACTTTTGTGCGCTCAATCTTAAAAAGTAGATATGTTTTTAAAGATACATCCGGAAAATCCTGGTCATCGCCAAATGAACCACGTTGTGGAATGCCTGCGTGACGGCGGTGTTGTGATCTGCCCTACAGATACTGTTTATGGATTTACCTGCGATATTTTCAAATCGAAAGCCATCGAACGTATTGCCCGGATCAAAGGCATTAAACCTGAAAAGGCCAACTTTTCATTTTTATGTTCAGATCTCAGCGAGCTTTCCGATTACACCAAACCGATCAACAATGATTTGTTTAAGTTGATGAAACGTTTGCTTCCCGGGCCATACACCTTTATTGTGAACGCCAATAACACCGTTCCAAAATATATCCAGAGTAAAAAGAAAACGGTGGGTATTCGTATTCCTGACAACAACATTCCGGTAGAGGTGGTGCGTAGCCTCGGCCATCCTGTTATGTCAAGTTCTATTCATGATGAGGATGACCTGGTTGAATACACAACCGATCCTGAACTGATTTATGAGAAGTACAAAAACCTGGTTGACATTGTAATTGATGGCGGATATGGCGGAAAA
>CAYNDN010000515.1:3752-4015 GCA_964395075.1 uncultured Lentimicrobiaceae bacterium
CAACTGTTTTGAATTGCACTTCAGGCGATATTGTGGTAGTTAGAGAAGGTCTAGGCCCGATCGACTTTTATTAGTGATTTTACACAATCTTACTTTTGGTCAAAAACTGCAATAAATCGAAAAAAAACCGCAAAGCATGTTTGGTATTTTAAATTTAGATTGTACTTTTGCAGCCCGAAATTAAAAACGGAGATTCCGTAGCTCAGTTGGTAGAGCAACGGCCTTTTAAGCCGTGGGTCCTGAGTTCGAGCCTCAGCGGGATC
>CAYNDN010000516.1:0-3996 GCA_964395075.1 uncultured Lentimicrobiaceae bacterium
TATATTTGCAAAAATTTTTTCGGAATATGAAATTTATTGATGAGATGAAATGGCGCGGCATGGTCCACGATATGACCCCCGGCCTCGACGAACAGTTGGATAAAGAAATGACCTCCGCTTATGTGGGCATCGACCCAACAGCGGACTCCCTGCACATCGGCCACCTGGTTTCGGTGATGATGCTGAAACATTTCCAGGTGCACGGCCATAAGCCCATCGTGCTGATTGGCGGCGCAACAGGGATGATTGGCGATCCTTCAGGAAAATCGAAAGAGCGCAACCTGCTGGATGAAGCCACACTGCGCCATAACCAAAACGCAATAAAGGATCAGCTTTCCAAATTCTTAGATTTTGGGGAGGACAGCCAAAACGGTGCAATCCTGGTAAATAATTACGACTGGATGAAGGAATACAGTTTCCTGCGTTTCATCCGCGAAATAGGCAAACACCTCACCGTAAATTATATGATGTCCAAGGATTCGGTAAAATCGCGCCTCAGCGCCGAATCAAACGAGGGCATGTCGTTTACCGAATTTTCATACCAGTTGGTTCAGGGTACTGATTTTCTTACGCTTTACCAGGATTACAACTGTAAACTTCAAATGGGCGGCTCCGATCAGTGGGGAAATATTGTTACAGGCACCGAGCTGATCCGCAGAAAGCTGGGCCACGAGCAAAATGCTTTTGCCCTCACCTGCCCGCTCATCACCAAAGCCGACGGCACAAAATTTGGAAAAACCGAAACCGGAAACGTTTGGCTCGATCCCGAGAAAACATCCCCCTATTCATTTTACCAGTTCTGGATAAACACCTCGGATGAAGATGCCGAAAGGTACATCAAGATTTTTACACTTTTGGGAAAGGAAGAAACCGAAGCACTCGTTGAACGCCACAAAGCGCAACCACACCTGCGAGAACTCCAGAAAGTGCTGGCCAAAGAGGTAACCATCATGATACACTCCGAAAAAGACTATGAAGATGCGCTGAAAGCCTCTGAAATTCTTTTTGGAAAAGCCACAGCCAAAGACCTTGAATCGCTGGGAGAGAAAATGCTAAGCGGTATTGCCCAAACACTTCCCTTGAGCAAAATAGCAGCAGATAAGCTAAAGGAAGGCATGCTAATCGTTGACTTTGTAGAGGAAAACGGTATAGCCGGCTCCAAACGTGAGGCCAGGGAATTCGTGAAAAACAGTGCCATTTCCATCAACAAGGAAAAAGTTGGAAACGGATTTATTGTCACGGACAACACCCTGCTTTTCGGGAAATACATTTTGGCACAGCGTGGCAAGAAAAAATATCATATAGTTGTAGCTGAATAATTCAAAGGCATTTGAAACATTTACTTGTACCGGTTGATTTTTCAGAAGTTACCTCTACCGTAACCGCTGTTGCTGTTGAACTGGCAAAATTCCTTAACGGACATATCACCTTTTTACATGTCAAGCATATTAAGTCATCACCTGATGTGGATATTCAATTGCAGCAACTTGCATTATCAGCTTACGAAAAATCCGGTATTGAATGCGATTCGCGGATCAGGGAAGGCAGCATTTTTTCTGAAGTACGTGCCGAGACCTTAGCCGGGAATTATGATCTGCTGGTGATTGGGTCGCATGGTTTTAAGGGGATTCGCGAGGTGATGTTTGGATCAGATATCTTAAAACTCCTTAAACTGATACCCGTTCCGGCACTTACGGTTTTGAAAGGGTATGTGTTGCCGGATAAAGGATTCCGGAAAATATTAGTGCCAGTTGCATCGCACAAAACTTTTCATCTGGTAATTGAGGCTGTAATTAAAGTCGCCAAAATATTTAATTCAGAAATCCATCTCTATGCAGTTGAAAAACCTGAAATTGAATGGACCGAACAACTGAAAACCAACATTGCCAATGCAGAATCAGCATTCAAAAATGCCGCAGTAAATTGCATCAGGGTAACCGAAAGGCAATCTTCGTTTTCGCTGGGCTACTCCAAACAAACCCTCAGCTACGCCACATCCATAAAAACGGACCTGATAGCCATGATGGCCGTACCCGCCAAAGAACATTTTTATTTTGCTGATGGCGATAAGGAACAAATAATTACAAACAAAAGCCTGATCCCGGTAATCAGCACTTCCGACAGGTTTTAACCCATGAGCCTATTCTTATACTACCTTATACACCATCAGGTAACCCGCTATAAACAAACAAACTGCTGTCGTTAGTTACAATCCTTGTGAACATTCCAGCACGAGGCAGGACAGGTAGTGGTTATTTTTTTAACCACGATGAACAAAAAGTTAAGCACTAAGGGCACTATTAAAATGCTAAACGCACCATTGCGTATAACAACTCGCGGAAGGGTCCGGGATCAAAAGCGGATACGTACGTGGATGAGAAACGATCATTTCCCGCTCAGCCACCGCTTAAAAGCACCTGACTTTTCTGTACTTGATACAAAGTCCAAATCCAGCGGCTTTTTCAAAGTCATGTGCACCCTGGATTTTGAATAGGATTCCATTTCATCAATTGCTTCAAAATTTACGATAGTACCACGGTTTACCCTGAAAAAATTCTCAGGGTCAAGCACTTCTTCCAGACTATCCAAACGGTCGTCAATCGGGTAGCGATCATTGCTGAAAGTGTGTAGATAAACCGTTTTATTTTCGGTATAAAAACAGGCCACATCCTTGATTTCGATGGATTTGAGTTTCTGGCCAAAACGCACAAGCATCCGTGTTTGAAGCGGCTTCTTTTCGCCTGTGATAATTTCGGCAATCCGGGCATAATCAACGTTGGCATCATCATCAGTTTGCTCCGGTGCGATATTTCTGAACTTTTCGATGGCTTTTTTTAATTCGTCGCGGTTAACCGGCTTGAGCAGATAATCAACGCTGTTTACTTTAAAAGCCTGAATGGCGTAATTGTCGTAGGCCGTAGTGAAAATTACCGGCACGTCTATCTGCACTTTTTCGAAAATCTCAAAACTGTTGCCATCCGCAAGATGAATATCCATAAAAATGAGGTCGGGCTTTTTGTTTTCACACATCCATTTTACCGTATCCTCCACAGATTCGATCTCATCCATAATTTCAAAATCCGGGGCAATCTCATCCAGCAGTTTAATAAGCCTTTTGGCTACAGCCTGTTCATCTTCAATAATCAATATTTTCATGACATGTGGATTTTGTTATTGTTTCATTTCTTTTTTGATCAGCGGAAGCCTGACCACAAATTTACCGGATTCTTCCAGAATTTCAACCTCCTTTTCACTAATCAGTCCATACCGGTGCCTGATGGTTTTTAATCCGAAACCTGTTGAATCTTCCTTAAAACTTTTTTGTTGCAAATTATTTGAAATAACCAAATATTCATGCTGTGTTTCTACTGTAATATGCAGCGGTTTCGACCTGGAAATTACATTGTGCTTAATGGCATTTTCGATGAGCAGTTGCAGTGTGAGCGGCGGTATCAGGGTTTTTCTATTTTCGGGGCTCACCGAAATGTCAACAATCAGATTTTTGCCATACCGGCTTTTTTGGAGATAAATGTAGTTTTCGGCA
The DNA here is from genome assembly GCA_964395075.1 of uncultured Lentimicrobiaceae bacterium. Lineage (GTDB taxonomy): Bacteria > Bacteroidota > Bacteroidia > Bacteroidales > 4484-276 > SABY01. Next base: position 3,545 of record CAYNDN010000516.1, read on the forward strand.
AGCCCGATTTCTTCATTTAGTGTTATCAAATTTTTATCCCGCATCTCCAGAATATTTCTAAAAAATACCGATAGCTTTTCCACATATTCCAGCGCTTCATCTTTGTTTTCCTCAATGGATGTCATCAGCGTGCTGAAACTGTTAAACAAAAAGTGCGGGTTTATTTGGCTTCGCAGCGTCTCGAACTGGTACCTGATTTTTTCCTGCTGCATGGCGTTGATCCTTCTCAGCCGGCGTATCCTCATCCTTATAAAGCTATAAGTTGCCAAAGTTAAAAGCGCTGCCAGTAAGAGGAAAAACCAAATGGTTGTCCAAAAAGGTTTCAGGATGGTGAACCTCCAGGACGCCTGTTTTGCATTTTTAAAACTGCCGCTTGCTGTGGCTTCCACTACGAAAGTATAATCGCCGGGCGACAGCCTGGAATAGGTGATCTGCCGGTCGCCGGTGCTGAT
>CAYNDN010000517.1:0-3991 GCA_964395075.1 uncultured Lentimicrobiaceae bacterium
TGGCGGTACGGCAGGATCATTTTTATCCACTATCGCCCCGTCCACGTAAAGGATCAGGGCATCTTCGTTGGCAGTGGCATTTTTATTCCAGATAAAGGCCATGTGATGCCAGGTGCCATCCTGCCAGCCGCTCACATCCCAGGAAGCAGCCAATTCAGGTGTGCCCGCGTTTCGGTTAACGATACAACGGATCTCGTTGGCAGCAGTTTTGCCGAAAAACATACCTCCATCCCCGCCATAGCTGAAGAGTGTGTGCGACTGGTTGTCGTTGCCGTTCCAGTCGGGCTTAACCCATGCGGCAATGGTCCCCACGGTGTCGTTGATATTGCCATCACTGAAATAGCGGAGTTCGTTGTTGTCGGGAAAATGCGCCCCCAACCCGAATGTGCCAGGCAAATAAGAAACCGGGTAGGAAGTATTGTAAAAAGACGGCTCTTCGCCGTTGAAGCCGAGGAGGTTGTTTTCGAATTCCAGCACCAGGTCGTCCGGTGGCTCCAGCGAATTGTAGAGATCGGCCACCTGCTGGTCGGTAAGCTGGTAATCCAGGATCATGTAATTGTCCACGTAGGCTTCCAGCGAGCTTGAAGAACCTTCGCCGCCCACCTGGAATTCATCGTCCGCGATCACATGGATGTTGGATTTATCGCGGCTGGGGTCATTCTGTGCCACCTTCACGCCATTCACGTACACTTGCAGGGCTTCCTCGTTGGTGGGCGCATAGCGGTTCCAGGTGTGGACCACAAAATACCACTGGTCGTTCTGCCAGTTGTTGGCGTTGAAATTGGCATACAGCTCGCCGGTGCCCATCGCCACATTGATCAGCGACACATAGTAGCCGCCGCCATCCGTGCCGAAGAGCATCCCGCCGGTGCCGCCGTATTTAAAAATGCGGTGATCGTGGGCATCATCCCATTCAGGCCTGATCCAGTATGCCATCGATCCTTCCAGCTCTGCAATGTTTTCATCGCCATACCGCACCTGGTTGAAAACCGGGAAAAAGGCCGATTTGCCGTCCAGACCGTAATGGTACGTCACCGGGAAATTCACATCGTAGAAGGTGGGCATCTCGCCATCCTCACCATCCAGGTTGTCTTCAAATTTCAGATGCAGCAGGGTGGATTGGGCAAACAAGTTTGGGGAAATAAGCTGGAGACAGGCCATGGCCATCAGCATAACAAAGGTTTTTGTGGATAAAGAATTCTTCATAATACGGCAAGATTTAAGAGGGTAAATTTACAATTTTTTGATTTGAGATGGGATTCACAACAGATTGCACAGATGAACACAGATAATCTATGGAATTCTGAGGTTATCTGAGGTTATTTATTCAAGCTCCATCATTTCATGTTTTCATATTATCTTTGTGAAAATCATGCTACTGCACTGCAATGACACAACTTACTATAAATATTCCGGAAGGCGTTGCATTAAATGAAAATGAAACCAAACGGTTCCTGGCTGCAAAAATGTATGAATCCGGGAAACTTACACTTGGGCAGGCGGCCACATTGGCAGGGTTGTCCGGGGTTGCCTTTGCCGAAATACTGGCCGATTATGATGTGTCGCTGATAAATCATCCTCCGTCAGAGATATTGAGAGATACAGAGCAGATATAAAACCCAAAACAAAAGAGCAACGTTTTGCGTATCTTTGTTTAAACAATTGATTAAATATGAAATTCACCAGGATAACAACGCAAGCAAATCAAATGTCGGGAGAGCCCTGCATTCGCAATTTGCGAATCCCGGTCGCAACTATTATTACGATGCTGGCTCAGGGCATGAATAAAGAAAAAATACTGGCCTACTATCCTGACCTTGAAGAAGAGGATATTAATGAGGCCCTGCATTTTGCCGCCATCCCGGTTCAGGAAAAAGAAATTCCGCTTACACGAAAGTCGGCATGAACTTTTTGGTTGATAATGCCATTTATCCCTGCACAGGTGAACACAAATAATTATTAAAAAATTTACTTTCATCTTTTTGAATATTAAACATTTGTTGTATTTTTGTACTTAATCTAAAATATCGCCTCCGGCAACGTATTTCCAATTCTTTACGAAATAGCGGGAATGCCTAACCGGAGGCTTTTTTATGAATAAGAAAACAGCAATATTGGTTGACGGCGGTTTTTTTCTGAAAAGATACCGTTCAATACACAGGATAAAAAATCCCGATCCAGCACGAACTGCCAATGATCTTTGGGAGATGTGCTTGAAACACCTTACGCAGACCAAGGGAGAAGTTCATGATTTGTATCGCATTTTTTACTATGACTGCCTACCGTACGGAAAAAAACAACACAATCCTCTCGATGGAAAAGCAATTGATTTTTCGAAAACTAAGCAGCATCAATTTCAGTGTGTTTTTTTCGATGAGCTTAAGAAAAAAAGAAAGGTAGCACTTCGGTTAGGTGTTTTAGAAGACAGGAAAAGATGGATCATCAAGCCGGCAAAGACAAAATCATTGCTGGCAAAAGAAATAACAATAGATGATTTGAAAGAGGATGATATGTTATTTGACCTTAGCCAGAAAATGGTGGATATTAAAATCGGACTTGACATAGCCTCAATTACACTAAAGAAACTGGTTGATCAAATTATTCTCATTTCAGGTGACAGCGATTTTGTGCCGGCTGCAAAACTTGCAAGAACAGAAGGTGTGGATTTTTTACTTGATCCCATGTGGAATCCTATCAAACCCCACCTGTTTGAACATATCGACGGATTGGTTTCGAAAATAAAGAAACCAACAGGGTATAATTCAAAATAGATTCAGGTTACTGTTTCATTCCTAATAATGTATGCATAAAAGATGGACGACATCCTGAAAACAAAACTCCTCGAATTCGATAAAAGCGCTTTCCTGATCGATCTGGTCAGGCATAAGAACGGGCAGCTTTATGTAGCTGTTACACAAACTATCTCCAAAGGACAAAAATACCATCAGGCGATAAAGATCAACCCATCAGTGCTTCCAGAATTGATTGAAACATTGAAGAAATTTCAGCAAGAAATTGATTACAAGCCACCAAAACAACCGGATCATTTTTCGGGAGCGGATAAAGAAAAAATCCGCGAGCGGTATCTGAAAGGCGTTCCGATTAAAGATCTTGCGCTGCAGTTTGATAAACCTGAAAACTTAATTGAGCAGGTCTTACGGAACATGGAGATTGAAATTGTGTCAGGCATTTTACCTGGAAAAAGGAGAAGAAAGAGAGCACATTAGAATTATTATTTCACCACAGATTACACAGATAAACACAGATGAACACAGATAATCTGTGAAAATCCTTGGCTATCTATGGTAAAATAAAAATTTGCGGAACAGAATCCTGATCAATCACAATCCGGGAAAGTGATGGTGATTTGTTGGGTTACATACACAAAATACGCTTTTCCCGGCTCAACAGAACCAAGTGTGTTGATGTTGAAATGAGGCCAGAAAACCTCAGTGCCTGCAATCGACTTGATCACATTTACCTTATTTAGATACAACCCAAACAATTGCCCGACTGTGGCTCCGCAGGGTGAAATTACCGGCATGATGTTCCAGCCTTCTTCAAGGGTTATCTGTCTGCTGCCTGGGTTAGTTCCTGCAATATCCAACACAAACGAGCTTTCAGCTTTGATCATGTAGCCGCTTTGGTAATCCCATCCTCCCAGGGTATTTACCTGGTATTCGGGGTAGAAAACACCATTCGTGGTTTGAATCAAAACAACATTTTGAAGGTTTAACCCGAGGATATTGTTGAAATTCGTGTTTTCAGGAATCAGACAGGATGAAATGCCACTCCAGCCTTTTGGAATGGAAATGGACTGGATTTCACCATCATACAATACAGTTATCAGGTCATCGACTGTAAAAGTGGACGATGTTGTCCCATCGGTAATCATAAGGGTCACATCGAAAACGCCAGGTTGAGTATATGTTACCTCAGGATTTTCCTCATTACTCTGCGATGGTGTTCCGCCTTCGAAATTCCAGGTGAA
>CAYNDN010000518.1:0-3963 GCA_964395075.1 uncultured Lentimicrobiaceae bacterium
TTACAACTAATATTCTGCCATAATTTGGCAGAATATTAGTTGTAAGTTTCTAAATTATTAGTCATCCAGCATAGCCTCAACAGGATTTTTTAATCCCGAATATTTAATGAGCTCCATTTTCACTGATCCCACAATTACCGCCGATTTCCCCAGGACAGGTAATTTATTTTCATCATCGGTAACCCAAAGGGTCATGGGATAGGGATTGCTGAAAACTTCGCCGGTGGCAACCATAGGTTTAAAAGCGAGGCAACGGAAAACACCAAGTTCTGTTTCCACAACCTGCCGCCCGGCAAATTCAATAACTGAAATATATGCTGAATCGTCCAGGAAAAAATTCACCGAAATCTGATCCCCTTCTTCAAGTGTGTCTGCACTTAAGGTCCGTGCATAGTAAGAGGCTGAAACAATATCCTGAAAATACCGGCTGATATCGGTTGTGTCGTTGCGGCTTTTTGCGGTTTTATTTATATGATCAAAATATACATCATCATCCTTAACGTATCCGCCTTCACGTGTTCTTCTTGCGAAAAGATAAGGAAAAATACCCTGCTTATCCACATAAGATTCATACCTGTCGCGAACCTTAAAAAACATATCGAATGCCGGATTAGATTTCCCGATTCCAACAATGTGATAAACCTCACGGCCATAAAAACGGCGGTTTGTGTTTTTAACTTCAAGCTTTGCAGTTCCGGCATTTACCTTTCCTGTGATCAGGGATTCGTAGTAAACCTTATATTTCAGGCTTTCGCCCACCTGAAATGCATTGTTTTCAATTGCACGGTACTCAAAATCCTGCCCGGCAACGCCGGCAGAAATCATAATAATAAATATAAACAGGAGTGTTCCAAGGTTTTTCATAAAGGTTATTGATGAATATGACCTCAGGATTAACTAAAACAATGCCGAAAAATTGCGGTATTAGCCCACAACAATGTTGATGATCTTTTTAGGGACCACAATTACTTTACGAACCTGCTTACCTTCAATCCACTTTTGTGCTGCCTCAGCCTCAAGTGCTTGTTTTTCTATTTCTTCTTTGGTGAGGTCAACCGGAAGTTCAAGTTTAAAGCGCATTTTTCCGTTAAAGGAAACCGGATACGCAAAACGGGCTTCTTTCAACAACTCCTCGTTAAATTCCGGGAATTGAGCCTTTGTCACGCTTTCGTCATGTCCGAGCAGGTACCACAACTCTTCGGCAATATGCGGGGCATAGGGTGAAATGATCTTCACCAGGTCTTCGAGGATTTCTCGTTTATTACATTTCAAATCATGCAGTTCATTCACACAGATCATGAAATTGCTCACACCCGTGTTGAATGAGAAACGTTCAATGTCGTCCCTGACCTTTTTGATGGTTCCATGGATAACTTTGAGTTCTGCTGCTGTGGGCTTGTCGTCGGTTACCCGGAAAGTGTTTTTATCATCATGGAAAAGACGCCACAGTTTACGGATAAACCTGAAAACGCCTTCTATCCCCTGCGTATCCCAGGGCTTGTGACTTTCCAAGGGCCCCAAAAACATTTCGTATAATCTGAATGTGTCGGCACCATGTTTTTCGATTAAATCATCGGGGTTCTGCACATTGTAAAGCGATTTCGACATTTTCTCGATTTCCCAGCCACAAACGTATTTTCCGTCTTCAAGGATAAATTCGGCATCTGCATTTTCAGGGCGCCATTTTTTGAAGGCTTCCATGTCCAGCTCATCATTTTCAACCATATTGATGTCAACATGGATTGGCGTGGTATCATAACCCTTTCTCAAGCCTTTCGAAACATATTTGTTTTCACCTTTTATGCGGTAAGCGATACTTGACCTGCCCTGGATTTTTCCCTGGTTAAACATCTTTTTGAATGGCTCATCTTCGCATGCCAACCCAAGATCGTAGAGGAATTTGTTCCAGAACCGGGCGTAGATGAGGTGGCCGGTTCCGTGTTCATCGCCGCCAAAATACATGTCCACACTGCGCCAGTACTCATTGGCTTCTTTCGAGAAATAGGCTGAATCGTTATGTGGATCCATGTACCTGAAATAGTACCCGCTTGATCCTGCAAAGCCGGGCATGGTATTGGTCTCGATGGGATAACCGTCTTCGGTTTGCCAGTTTTCGGCGCGTGCCAATGGTGGCTCACCTGTTTCTGTGGGCAGGAACTTATCAACCGGCGGCAATTTAACCGGCAGTTTATCCACATCCATGGTGTAGGGGATTTCGTCCTTGTAATAAACCGGGAACGGTTCGCCCCAATAGCGTTGGCGACTGAAGATGGCATCGCGCAGGCGATAGTTTATCTGGCGTTCTCCAAGTCCTTCTTTTTCAAGATGGTCGATGATTTTGGTAATGGCATCCTTCACCGCCAGGCCGGTAATCACGCCTGAGTTGATCATCACACCTTCTTTGGCATCGTAAGATTCATCCCATTCACGGGGGTCTACCAGGGTTTCATTTTCGCGTTTAACAACCTGGATGATGGGGAGCAGGAAATGTTTTGCAAAAGCAAAGTCGCGGCTGTCGTGCGCTGGAACGGCCATGATGGCTCCGGTTCCATAGCCTGAAAGCACGTAATCGGCAATGTATATTTTCATGCGCTCACCATTGAGTGGGTTGATGGCAAAAGAACCAGTAAACACACCGGTAACGGTTTTCACTTCAGCCATGCGGTCGCGTTCCGAGCGGTTTTTAGCACGTTCAACATATTCGCGAACAGGCCCGCGGTTTTGCGGGGTGGTGAGTTTCAGGGCCAGCTCATGCTCAGGTGCCAATACCATAAAGGTGGCTCCGTAAAGGGTGTCGGGGCGGGTTGTGAAAACCTCAATCTCTTCTTTGTGATCTTCAACTTTAAACATCACAGAGGCACCTTCGGATCTACCGATCCAGTTGCGCTGGATGTCTTTAACATGCTCAAACCAATCCACGCGTTCCAGGCCTTCCAAAAGCCTTTCGGCGTAGGCTGTAATTCTTAATGACCACTGCCGCATGAGTTTGCGTTCCACCGGGTGGCCGCCACGCACTGAAAACCCTTCGCTTACCTCGTCGTTTGCGAGCACGGTTCCAAGTGCCGGGCACCAATTTACCATCATATCGCTGAGGTAGGCCAGGCGATAGTGCATCAGCAATTCCTGCTGTTGTTTTTCGTCCATGGCATTCCATTCGTCAGCAGTAAACAGATCGTGCTCATCGCAATGTGCATGGACACCTTCGCTTCCATGATTTTCAAAATGGTATACCAGTTTTTCAATATCCTCGGCCCTGTTGGCATCTTTGTCGTACCAGTGGTGGAAAAGCTGGATGAATGTCCACTGGGTCCATTTGTAATATTCAGGATCGCTGGTGCGTACTTCGCGGTCCCAGTCGTAGGCAAACCCGATCTGGTCGAGCTGTTCGCGGTATCTTTTGATGTTTTTCTCTGTGGTTACTTCAGGGTGAGTGCCGGTTTGAATGGCATACTGCTCTGCGGGAAGGCCGAATGCATCATAACCCATGGGGTGCAGCACATTGAAACCCTGCAGCATTTTGTACCGGGCAAAGATGTCTGAAGCAATATATCCGAGTGGGTGCCCTACATGCAACCCGGCTCCCGATGGATAAGGGAACATGTCAAGAATGTAATATTTGGGTTTGTCGGAGTGGTTTTCTGCTTTGTACGATTTATGCTCGCTCCAGTATTTTTGCCACTTTTTCTCTATTTCCTGAAAATTGTAATCCATTTCCTTATCGTTTGTAAATTCTTAAAATCGAGCGCGAAAATAGGAAAAGTATCGCTATGCACAATTTTAGCAAACTGTCATTTATCTGAAATTAATAAAGAATTAACCCGGCAAAAACCAATGCTTCTGCGACAGATATGATTTTAAATTTTTTCAGGAATTTCATTTAATGCCGGTAAAAATCATAAAACCCACGCCCTAAAGGACGTGGCAAAAGATTTCAATAATTTTGTGAATTAATCAGGTTAGATC
>CAYNDN010000519.1:0-3961 GCA_964395075.1 uncultured Lentimicrobiaceae bacterium
TGCAATCCGTATCATAAAATGTATATCCCTTCCGTAACATCAAGTTCCCATTTCCCAAATTCATGATAAAATCCCATCTTTGCCTGAAACAAATTTCAACATGCTTGATCTTTATACCGATGAATATTTTATGCGCGAAGCTCTGAAAGAGGCCGCTTATGCATTTGAGATTGGCGAAGTGCCGGTGGGTGCTGTTATCGCCTGCAACGACCGGATTATCGCACGCGCCCACAACCTCACCGAACAGCTCACCGATGTTACCGCACATGCAGAAATGCAGGCATTTACAGCAGCTTCGAACTACCTCGACAATAAATTCCTGGCAAACTGTACCTTATATGTTACCCTTGAACCCTGCGTGATGTGTGCAGGAGCAGCCTACTGGACACAGGTTTCAAAAGTGGTATTTGGTGCTTATGATGAAAAACGTGGGTTTTCCAAATTCGGGAAACATTTGTTACACCCCAAAACCGAACTCATGGGCGGTATCATGGAAAATGAAAGTATTGCTTTGCTAAAGGAATTTTTTAAACGCAAAAGGAAAGAAAACGTTTAATTGATGGGGTTGGTCAGGGTGAGAAATCCCGGTGGAGGAAATAATATCACTTCTCTTTTCTTGCGAATATCAAACTCCTCCAGAACATCAGGAGGTAATTCTTTGCAATTGCGCAACCGATACACAAAAAAATTTTCAACATGCTTTTTCCCTTTGAAAATACGGATGATTTCAGGGAATTCGACATACGAAAAATACTCCAGCAGGTATTCCGGGCTTTTGTAGTTGCGGCTGTTGGTAATAAAATACGCATCCGACCCCAGGCGCAATGGAGGCCTTTCGCGGTTAATCCAGGCATACTTGTGGATGGCGTTCAAATCGCCGATGGCCAAAAAATTATACCCATAGGTGTGCGCAACATAATAATCTAAATGGGCTGCCGGGAACCATTTATGCGAAATGACCGGCGCATCGGCATTCATGTTTTTGGTAAAGAAATCATGATCCACCACCTGCGAAAATTTATCGCCAAACTGCCGCCAGCCATACATGTCGAGCGTTAAATCATTTTTGCCCAATTCTTTGGGATCATCAAAAGACTGCTGAGGAATAAACCCGGTTTTGATTTGAAGCACTCCGGCAAAAAGTACCACCATCAGAACCGAAATGGAGATCATTATTAATCGCGGGAATAAGAGAGTGCGTTCCCGTTTCAAAGATTTGTCGGCAAGATAAACAGCCGCAATCACAATCAGACTTATATATCCGGGAGCAGTCCAGTGCGGCAATGTGCGACGGAATAAGGCAAAAAACAGGAACAACAAAATCAATGGCAGGCTTGTGAATAGAAGAATATGCTTTTGATCCCGATCTATGGGGATTTTCCCTTTAAACAGCGCAATAAGAGCAATAATGATGAGTACGTAGTTCACCGGATTGTTATATAAAATCTGCCCAAAAAGTTCCTGGAAGAAATAATCGATGCGCAATCCTGAATCGAAAAAACTCACCCGCTCACCCTGGAAGGTAAAACTGATCCATTGGTTTTCGATATTCCAAAATATAACCGGACTAAAAATAAGCACTGTCAACAGTACCGACAAGTACAATTCGCTTTTGCGCAACCAGGCCCTGTTAAAAAACAATATATACAACCCAGCTCCAAGCCACAAAAATGCTGAAGTGTATTTCGAGAGCATGGCCAATCCCAATGGAATTGAAGCAAAAAATAAAGTCGTGGCTCTTTTTTTTGTAACAGGATTTCCGGGTAAAACCCTTACCAGCAATAATAAACTGAGAAGCCAGAAAAACAATTGTGGTGTATCGGGGAGGATAAAAATGCCGGCAATTACAAAACAATACACGGAAGCATTGTAAAGTAAGGCAGCATATAAACCTGCAAGTACGCCTTTCACCTGTTTCCCGATGAGATAGATCAGCCAGGTGTTGATACCCCCAAGTATTACCGAGCTCATTCTGATAAAAAGCTCACTGTTAAATTTCAGATTCAGCGAAAAAAACTGAATAACAAATCCCACCATGGGTGGATGATCAAAATGGCTCAGGTCGGGATAGCTTGCATAAGTCCAGTAATAAACCTCATCATTTCCCAATTCGAGAAACCAGGACAGAAACCCCCTAACTATTACCGAAAAGCTGATAATTGCAATCAGGATGCCGTTGGTAATCCGCTTTGCGGGAAGTTTATCGTCCTGAAAAGTGAATCTGGTAAGCATAAGCTACCTGGTGAATGAGTAATAGGTGCGCCTTGAAAGCCCTACTTTCTTTTTGGGCCTTCCCCGCATCAATCGCGAAATGATCAGGATTACAATAATGGTGATTATCAGTGCTACACCACGTTGAACCCAGGTTTTGGCCTGGTCGATAACAGGCAGCTCAATATCTGCTGGTGCTGTACCTGAATATCTGAAAACGGGATTCAGGTACAGGATCGTTCCGTCGGTATAAGCAATTTCGGTACGGATGTAGGAATCATTAGGTGCAATACTGTACATTGCCTGGTTTGTGTCGGCGACTGTTGATTTGATAATTCCGTTTTGCCCGATAAATGAAATGAGTTTGGCTTTTTTACTCACCTTCACCCACAGGGTATCATTTTCAACATCCAACTTGTCGAGTTGCGGAATATGTTTATGAATTTCTGCTCTGTCCACGAAATCCGATCCGGGCGTATAACCGATATCCACACCATAAGCACGGCCACTTTTTAATGCCTGAATAATATCAGGACCTCTGCCCGAAGCAGCATCGATAAAAGTACACTTCCGGCCAACTTCGGATGGATCGAAAATATCATGGGCATCATCATTGGAAAGTATAAATGCCTTGTGCCCGCTCGAAAGTGCAGCATCCCAGTGTTCGATGGATGATTTCAGTTCATTCAAAACTTCGATGAGGTCGTAATTGGTAAGAACACGCAAATCGTCGATGGTATGTCCGCCCCGTAAACTTGGATGTGCAATGGCCACAATTTCGTTGTTTTTTCTGAGGATGTTAAGAATATGCTGCTTGTGATGTTTATTGGCATAAAAAGGGTAATCAATCCAATTTACCTTTCGGGAGCCTATGCACACCTGATGGGTCTTTCGGAAGCCATAACCATGCTCATACGTTGGAATAAAATTTACTTTGTCCTCCCCAAAGCGGTTAATCTTCATATAATCAGAAGTAACAATGATGTCGTAATCCAGCAGGCTGTAAATGGTTTGAATGGCTTCGTTCGAATTGTTTCTGCCATCGGTAATGCCTCCCCAAACACGCGATTGTACCTGGAAGTTTCCTTTTTTCCATGCCGTGCTGTCGATACCCTGGTAAGGATTATAGATTTTATCACCTTCAAAAGGCTTGTATTCCGGGAAAGTGTATACCGGGGCAATGGCATAAATCACAAAAAATACAACAAGCAATAGTAAAATGAGCACGCCAAGTGCTTTAAATAAAAATCGTATTGTTTTTATAAACATGAATGTTATTTGGTATGCATGAGAAATTTGAACCTGACAAAAGTAACAATTAATAAAGATACGCTGAGTGCTTTACCAACCCAAACGTTTAAGAATTACAAAATGTGGTGTTCATCAGGAATTATTTCAACCTGAACCGGTAGCTGTAAAAAATCGTAAATAATCAAATTGCTTGTCAGGTAATATCAATCCACTATATTCGTCAATTGTTCAGGCACATTGCCAAAATATGTGCTAATTTTGAAAACCTAATACGATTAACCATGGAGCAAAGACGAACACTTTTCAGAAGCCGCACCGATACGGTGATATCAGGCGTTTCCGGAGGATTGGGCAGCTATTTCAACACCGACCCGGTAATTTTCAGGATACTTTTTGTGGCACTTACTTTTTTGGCTGCCGGAGGATTGGTTGCATACATCATCCTTTGGATAGTAATGCCCGAAGAACCTTTTGATTATTACAAAACACACACACATTT
>CAYNDN010000520.1:0-3957 GCA_964395075.1 uncultured Lentimicrobiaceae bacterium
ATGTTCATTCCCTTAATTTCTTCTGATAGATCAGCTCTGAGGTTGATATTATTTTTTTCCAAACTTTCGCGGTGCATCATGGCCTCTTCCATCACTTCATTCATCAGTTCGCCCACATTCTGATTTCGAAATTTTGGTTTTATACTGCCCGATTCCAGTTCGATGATCTGAAAAATATCATCCAGCATGTCAAGCAACTGGTAGCCATTTTTATTGATTTGTTCAGCAAAATCCATCACCTCACTACCGGTCATATCTTCTTCAAACAAGTTTGAAAGCCCGATAATACCATTCAAAGGTGTACGCAGTTCGTGGGTCATGGTACCCAAAAATGCTGTTTTTAGCTTTTCCGATTCCTCGGCTTTTTGCTTGGCGGCCTTGAGTTCTTCATTGTTTTTTAGCAGCTTTTCGTGTGCTTGCTGAAGTTGTTTTTCAATTTTTTTTCTGTCGGTGATATCTCTGAAAATACCCAACGAATTAAGGAAATTACCGTTTTCATCAGTATTGGGCGTAACGGTTACGAGCAGGTCGCGCAAAACACCATCGGGCCTGATAATTTGAATTTCATAGGTAGAGATGATGCCTTCTTTTCTTTTTTCGGTTTCCATTACAATCCGCAGGTATTCTTCGTCGGAGAGAAAATCCCGCAAAGGCCTGTTTAGCAGTCCGGGGTAATCCACACCGAAGATTTTGTGTGCTGAAGGATTGGCAAATTGAAACACATTGTTGGTGTCGGTAATTCCTGCGCCTTCACCAATATTTTCTACCAGGTTTCTGAATTGCTCTTCGCTTGCCTTCAATGCATTTTCTGCGTTTATGCGTTCGGTTATATCTTCGGCAAGAGCTACGCCACCTGTTATTTCGTTGTTTTCGTTGCGAATGCCCTGGAACAAAACCCGGGTGTACCCCTGGCGGTTGGTTAACACCGACTGGTAAGCACCCTCGTAATGTGATGAACTTGCAACAAGCGATTCTTTTAAGGCGTTCAACATATCCTGGTTTTGCAAATCCCTGAAAATATCAAATCCACGCAGGCCATCAATGGTATTGCCCAGCATAGACGCAAATGTTTGATTGCAGTCTGTTAAAATGCCATCCTTTGTGTAATAGCCAATGGCCAGGGGCGAGTTCTCGAAAATGCTTTTGTATTTTTCTGCACTTTCCCTGAATTTGTTTTCAATTTTTTTGCGCTCGGTAATATCAATAACGATACCCCGCAAACCTTGGATTTCATCATTATGAACTACCGGGCTGTTAAACACCTGAGCAATGATTTCTTCGCCGGAGCTTGTTAAAAGCCGGTATTCCGGGCCGGTTATTATTTCTCCATTCAAAACCCTGTTAATATCGCTTTTCACTTGTTCCAAATCTTCTGGGTGAACAATTTTGTCAATGCTAACCAATCTGTTTGAAACATCTGCTTCGCTAAGTCTAAGCTTCTGTATGCCAAAATTATTCAGGAAAATCAGGATTCCTTCGTTATCAATTTCAAAAATGATTTCGGGAAGCAGGTTGACGAGGTTTTCAAAATGCCCAAGGACCTTGTTTTCATGGGTTAAAAAGTTATGGATGTTTTGCTTTATCTGCTCAAATTGTTCTTCAAGGGCAACAAAACTATGGTGGTTACCTGATTGGGATTTCAGGTTTTTCAATAATGTTGAAAATGCCGATATATTTTCGTTCAGATTTTTCATAGTTTTTAAAAGCGGTTATAAAGATAGGTTTTTTAATAAATATCAACGAAAATTTGGCGTGATATGCTTTAATTTTCCAATGGGCATATTGCCTTGTATTCACCTGAAAACAATTACTTTTGGCGATCTAATAAAACCGGGTTTATGAATTCAGTATGTGTTTTTTGCGGGTCAAGTGTTGGGAAAAGTGATATTTACACAGCGCACGCAAAGGCAATGGGTAAGTTGCTTGTTGCCAATGGAATTACACTTGTTTATGGTGGGGGCAACATCGGGCTGATGCGCGAAATTGCTGATGCTGTTTTGCAGGTAGGTGGCGAGGTAACCGGTGTTATGCCCGGGCTAATTGCTGAAAAGGAAATTGTGCATACAGGATTAACCTACCTGCACATTGTTGAAACCATGCATGAACGCAAGGCACTGATGGCAAAGCTTTCGGATGGGTTTATTGCTATGCCGGGAGGGTTTGGAACGATTGATGAAATCTTTGAGATCATGACCTGGAACCAGCTTGAGATTATCAGTAAACCAACGGGAATGCTGAACATAAATGGATATTTTAACGACCTGCTTCGCTTTATTGATCATGCCGTTGATCAACAGTTTGTGCGATCGGAACATCGCAAAAACCTGATTGTGGAGGATGATCCGCAGATGCTCTTAAAAAAACTTTTTGATTACAAGCCATTGAAGGCTGAAAAATGGATCGATCGCCTGAAAAATAATCAGATCTGAAAACGGGGAATAAGCATGATGATAATTGGAATTACCGGAACAATCGGAGCCGGCAAGGGAACCATAGTTGAATACCTTGTGGAGAAAAAGCAATTCAGGCATTTTTCGGTGCGCGGATTTATTACGGAAGAGATTAAAAAACGTGGCCTGCCGGTAAACCGCGACAGCATGGTGGTGGTGGCCAACGACCTGCGGGCAAAAAATTCGCCTTCCTACATTGTAGACCGGCTTTTTGAAAAAGCTAAGGAAGCAGGGGGCAACAGCGTTATCGAAAGCATCCGCACACCCGGCGAGATAATCAGTTTGAGAAAGCAGCCAAACTTTAATCTTTTTGCCGTGGATTGCGATCCAGAAATCCGTTATAACCGGATAAAATCGCGGGCTTCGGAAACCGACCAGGTGGATTTTAAAACTTTTCTTGAAAATGAAAAGCGAGAGATGACCGCGGACGATCCGAACAAGCAGAACCTGAAAAAGTGCATAGAAATGGCAGATTTTGTTTTTGATAACAGCGGCGAGGTAGAGCACTTATATAGCGCTGTTGGCGAAACCCTGAAAAAAATTGAAGCCGGAAATCAATAGTCCGGTCAGTGCCCCCTCAATTCCCATCCCCGGTTACCGAAGAAAATTTCATCCGCACCTTTCTGGAATTGTTCTCCATCAAAAGTTATCCAGGCATCCGGATTATACGGCAACAGATCAAGTCCTTTTTTGAAGGCGGTTTGCCCCTTTCTCTTAACCATAACAAATAGTCCCGGGCGCGCATGATTGAGCAATGCCCCCGATTCGCAGACCACAGGACGGTCTTTCGGGATCAGGCTGAGGAGTTGTTCAAAAGGTGCTTTTATGTTCCTGTCGCGGGTTTGGAGATAATAAACCTTTTGAGCACCTGCCTTTAACATCCGTGAGCTATCTGTGCTTTCAACTGAATTTGTTTCTTCGATGATCTGGAAATCCGCTTCCGTAGCAACAATTTTCTGACCATCGGCCTGGTGATGGAGATGCGGAGAAATTTTTATAGCAGAAACGGGAAAGTTATTTGCAAAATGACTGATGAGATTGCAGGCAAAAGTTGTTTTCCCCACCTTTCGACCGGTGCCGGCAATCATTAACAGGTTTGGTATTTGCAATAGGTTTGGGTTTAATTTTTCATCCTGCATATTTTCACTCATCCGGTTAAGCTGCTCCAAATCTTTTTTGGAGTTGACATTGAAAAACAGTTTTGAATCCAGGCCATGCTCAGCCCCTGTTCGCAATTTATTGCTGTTTACTTTGTTGATTAAATCAGGTATCCGGTAATTCTGCTGATCCATGAAATCAACAAAGTTTTGCAGTAGCGACTTTTTATAAACTGCACACAGCGGCTCAAAAAAATTACCGCCATGCCAGGGCACACAGGCATCAAATCCTTCGCTCTCGGTTATGATCCGTGAAACAAGGTTATCATTTACCAAAGGCATATCGCAGGTCAAAACAAAGTTTGTTTCGGTTTTGGATTGCTTGATGCAGGAATATATCCCACCCATGG
>CAYNDN010000521.1:0-3955 GCA_964395075.1 uncultured Lentimicrobiaceae bacterium
AGCGTAACAAAAAATCCAAAATATGGATAAGACATCGTGGTAAACTGAGCTACTTTTCCTTCGCCAAAAACAGTGGGCATAAATTCCTTGATCCCTCCGAATGCTCCGCCGCCGTGCAGGCCAAGGTGATGACCATACCAGTAAAGGCCTGTAATGTACATAATCAGGAAATAAAACGGGAGTAAGCCCGGTATGATGGCAAATGCCGCATTCACCCGCTTACGTGTAACGATGAACATGATAATGAAAACAACAAGCAGCACAAAAAGGTATGGAGAATAATACATCAGGCCATCCAGGAAAACCAGGAATCCCGGTGTTACGTCAACCTTAACCGGTTGTCCTGTTTCGGGATCGATGATGTCGTTTCCGCTGGCATCTTTTTTCGTATCATAAACCACGTAAGGCGGTGTTTCGAGTTCAGGATTGATGTTGCGTCCCTGCACAATACCGTACATCCCGATGAAGTGATTGATGGCATTCATTTCAATAAGGCAGTCGGCATCTGCTTGTCCGGCAGCAAGTTCTTCACGTTCTTTCTGGCCTTCGCAACCATTATAAACCCCATTGTATTTAAACTCGATACGGATACCATCCGGATACATCGATTCCGGATATTGGTGACTCTGGAGCGCAACCCACCAAACAGGTAAAAAATAGGATACGACAAGCAAAACAAGTGCTATGCCCGAAAAAATTTGGTATTTCTTCATGTAGTTAATTATTTAGCTTTATCTAAAACTCCGGCTTCGTCTAAGATGTAGGCAACTCCGTCCAACAGGTCCTGGTCGGAACAATCTGTGCACGAACCCCGCTCGGGCATTACCCCGTACTTGCCATCAGGAATGCCGTTGATAACACTTTTTTGCAGTTCTTTCAGTCCTTTCGGGGCAACTTCGGCCCATCGCTCCGTCTCCGATAGTTTTGCTGCACCTGCAACTCCCGTAAGGTGACAGGCCATGCAAATTCTGTCGTAAACGGCTTTCCCGTTATCGAGGTTGTAAGTTAGCTCATTTTTGGGTTCGGCGACCTTTGTGGTTTTTTCGTTGGTTTCGGTGCTTCCCCCACCGGCACAGCCTGAAAAGAAGGCGATCAGCAGTGCCAACAGCATAAAATGTGATGTTTTCTTCATGTTGATAAATAATTTAGTTTGTTTTAAAAATTCAGAAGGATGATAAATTCATAGCTTTTTACATGCAGGAAGAATTAAAATGTTGATCCGGCATGTGCACGGCTAAATTAATATTATCATCCTTCTGAATCAAAGACAAATGTAGTTTTATTTGTTGGCCATTTCTTTCATCACTTCTTCCGACCTGAGTTTCATGTAGGTAATGATCTTATCGGCGTTTTCATCTGAAACATTTTGATCGGGCATAGCCAGTTTGAATTTCTGGCGCATGGCTTCAATATCGTTTTCACCGAAGTGTTCTTCAGGGTTCATTATCCATGATTTCAGCCATTCATCGGTGCGGCGCTTATGCACCATAAAAAGGTCTGGCCCGTTGTATTCTTCGCCAAACCTGTGGCATGCGTTACATCCATGGTTCAGATATTCCATCTCGCCTGTAAGCATGCTTTCCATTTCAATGGCCGATGGCTTGAAGGCCTGTATTTCCATATCTTTTTGTACACGGGCAGAATAAGCCAGCAGCCTTTCGTTTTCAGCATTTTCATTGAAATTCACTGTTAGGTATCCCTGAAGCTCCCTGTCATTTGGATGATGCACATGGTCGAGCAGAAGGGGATACATACCGGCTTTTTCAGCATGAAATTCCAGTGTTGCTGTTTCACCGGGGCGCCATCTGTACATTTCATCATAAGATGCAATTTCATACACGTAGTGGTCGGTTTTTGATTGTCCGTGATTTGTGATGTGAATTTGGACATCAGCTCCCTGTTCAACTGTGATGTCTTTGGGTGTAACCTCACCATTATAAATGGTAGCATAAACATGAATACCGTCGCGTGCATTTACCACTTTTTCACCACCTACTTCGGTGTAGGATTTCGATCGTGTGTTGGTGGTGATGTCTGTTCCCACATCATAGCGGTCGATCGAATTATAATCGTTCACATTGATGAGCGCAGTATAGTGTGGTTCGCCCATCGGGATCGGAAGGTCGTAGATGATTTTCATCTTGTCGCCACGAATGTCGATAAGCTGATGGTTTTGCGGGTGCAATGGTCCAACCGGATTGAATCGGTCGATGGAAAGTTTGTTGAGTGCGATCAGGTAATCGCCTTTGGGATCCCTGGTGTCGCCGTGCGATGAAACCAGGTGGCCAATGTTGTAGTGAGAGGGAACATAATCAAGTACCTTAAGATTTATATAATCCCACTTGGTAATTCTGGAATCCACGTAAATTGAAGTGTAAATTACTCCTTCTTCATCATCAAATTGATTGTGGAGCGGCCCGAGGCCAACTTCAACACTGCCGTGGAGCGCGTCTTCCAGCGAAATGATTGGGATACCATAGTTATCATAGCCTTCAAAATTTTCATCTTTGATGGCTTTCATAATCTTCTCGAAAGAGTAAACCCAGGCATGTGAGTCGAGTTTACCTGCAACCACGATGTACTCACCTGAAGGATCTACATCTACGCCGTGCGGCGATTTTGGCTCAGGGATTAAGTAAAGCAGTTCCTCTTCGATGGCAACCTCAATCGGGATTACCTTGTGGTTGTTAATGATTTTATATTTGCCTTGCTTTACCACCTCAGCGGCTTTTTTCCAGTTGGTTACGTGGAGGTAGTCCACATCGCGCGACGAACAGCCTGCCTCAAAGGGCGGACGGCCGCTTTCAATGCCACCATAGTACATTTCGGTACAGAACGAGTTTGTGAATCCCCACCCGTCGCTGGCTTCCTTACCTGCATCGGAAAGGTCCTGTGTGTAAGGCGGAAACTCGAAAGTAAAGGAATTGTCAAGATCCACCTGTCCGGTTTCATTGTCGAACTTCCAGTAGGTGAGTCCACCACGCCAGTATTTCTCAAAGTTGGTTTGCGACAGTGGGTAATATTTTCTGTCAAGCGGTGCCGGATACTGGCTGGCTTCAAGAATATATTCTGAGTTTGGTGTGAAGAAATTTCCACCGTGGTTACTCCTGTATATCGGATTTTGAATCACGTCCTTTAGTTCCCAGTCGGTGAGGCTCACAATGAAAATCCTGGGGTTAGCCTTGTCATTTATGGTTGCCCATTTGCCATTGTAGTTCCCATCGGTTTCTGAAAAACCCGGATGGTGGGTGTCGCCCCAGAGTATTTTCTGGCCGTCAATAAATCCTTTTGCCATCATTTCCCTGGTTTCTTTACTGTATCCATAACCGTTGTAGGGCTGATACGTACAAACCGGGACATACTTTATCATGCGCATGGAAGGCACTGCATACATGGGCATATTTCCTCTCTGGCCGCCAGAATTCAGAGCTACATATTCGTCACCAATATTATCAGGTGTGTAGGTTTTAGCCGCAGCCAGTAAGTCATCGGAGTTCAGGCCGCGCCTGTCGATAACATCTTTCAGTGATTCTTTTCCGCGGGGTGCGCCAAGCTCGGCACTATCGGCAGCTTTATCACCGCCGCAGCCGGCAAGCACCATCAGGCAAACCATTGCCGGAAAAATGAGCCGGAATTGTATTTTGTATTTTGTATAATATTTCATGTTTAAACTATATTTTTTCATTCGTAAAATGTTGTTTATTCAGTACCTTCTTCAAGTTTAATGCGCAGCAACTCTTTTGCACGCAGGCCCACGTCGGCTGCCTTAACCTGGTACTGGAAAAATTGCTCCGACCAAAGGAAAGCATCACGCCATTTACCTTCGTCGGCATATCTTTCGTAATTTTTCTTGGCTTTTTCAGCCCTGCCAAGCTGATCAACGGCGTCGTCAACCAGTGCCCGAGCCTGAGCCCGAAGCTGTCGACCCCATCGCGCTCCACCGTCTCGGTCTGCT
>CAYNDN010000522.1:0-3947 GCA_964395075.1 uncultured Lentimicrobiaceae bacterium
TGCAGTTCCGGGAACTATCAGGGTTGTATCAGCCGTAAAATCCGCAATCAGCGGCTGAATAACTTCGATAAGGTTTTCTTTTACCAGTGTCATGGCATGATTTCCTGAAACAAGCTCCAGGGTAACCGTAAATATACCTTCAGTTTCATAAACATGCAATGGGTTTTGTTGGGTTGAAGTACTCCCATCCCCAAAGTCCCAGTTCCAGGCATCAACCTCAGCTCCAAAAACTGTGGATTGATCAGTAAACTGCACAGTGAGTGGCAGATCGCCTCCACTTGTGCTTGCAGAAAAGGCAACCTCGAACGGACCTAAAAACCTGGCTTCAAAAGCGCCATCCCAAACAATTCCGGGAGCATCAACCACCATTTCTCCACCTGAAAAAACAATGGTTTGCATCGAATCAATGGCAGCATCCTGGTTATACCATTTAAATTCATAAGTCCCGTTGTTTTCAAAATCGAAATGAATCTTTCCATTTGTAACCGGTCCGGGTGTACCGTTTTCGTTGATATACTGCCAGTTGTATCGTTTGTTTTGCATCCAGCCTGCTACATATTCATCGTTCTGATAAGCAAAGGTCCGCAGGTTGGGCGCATAATCATGAAATTCATATTCATTGATTTTGATAATCCCGATTGTTGAATTGTCAACCTTGATCTCATGTTCACCTGCCGGGATAAAAATGGTGTATAGTGTATTTGATGAAACGCTCTGGTTAAAAACAGTGTTTCCGTTAAGCCTGACACGAAGTTTTGAAAAAATGGCAAGATCACCTACCTTCACTTTAAAATACCCGTCCCGTGTAAAATTAACCCTAAAAGTCGGTGGGTTCCGACGGGAATTATAAAATGATCCATATAAAAACTCACCGAGGTACTGTTGGGTTGGATAGAGCAACCCGCTGGGATAAAAATGAAAATAATTTTCGGGTGCTTTATCGTCGTCATTGTTATATTCAGGATCGATCTCGATCATGTCGTAATCATCGGAAGTGCATAGTAAAACAGCCGGATCAAGCACGGAAATATCATCATCAATTTCCCCAAAAAAGCCTGAAACTGCATTTAAATGATCATAAAGGCCATTGGGATACAAATAGTTATCCCACCACCACGACATGGCCGAAGCAAACGATCCTGAAAACATGGAAGCCCAAACCGTGTTGTGAAAAGCAATTCCATCAGGGTCGTGCTGGTAAATTACTGATGGATCGTGGCCCAGGGCAAACTCACCAACAACAAAAGGTTTATCCCAGGTATCCATATAATCCTTCGAAAAATTATAAACCCGCATTTCGAGATCAGGCAAAAAATTATAGATATGAAGCTGTGTGAAACCGGTTTGGGGATCGTTCCAAACGTTGGGATCATGTTGTGGGATAGTAAAGGCATTTGAACAAGGACGCTGGTATTTATCGATTATAATCATATAATCTGTCATGATATTTAACCACGAGAGGGTTTGATAATAGAAATCATAATAGATGCCGGTATTATCAGCCTCAGAAAGCTGCTCCCAAAGTGCTACCTGTGGTGAAAAACCCCAGCGGGCGTTAATATAGCGCAACTTATTCTTATAAAGCTCTATTGCTGCCGGGTTCACCAAAAAATCCTGTGGGTTATTGCACGGACCTCCGTTTAAGGTATTATAAGGATTGCTATTCCAGTTGTGGGCATAAGTGGTGCGTAATTCATCGTGGATCATGGGATTGAGCTGGCAGTAAATTTCTTTTTCCATGAGCATATCCATCACCCAGTCGAGCGTCCAGGCGCGATTTTGCCGCTCATCGTATTGGCCGGGGCCGGTTTCCTTCCATTCAAATTCAAAACCCCAGGGTGTTAGGGTAAGCTTCACGAAATTTCCACCATTTTCATGGAGTTCATTCAGCCAGTCCTCATATTGCGTAAAACCAGTTGACCACCACTGCCAGGCCATGTTTGTACCCAGGCCATGGAAGGTTTCTCCATTCTGATGAACCAGGCGATCATTAACCTGCGAAACAAATCCTTTTCTGTCGGATGGTGTGCATGTAAACTGCAAATTTTCAGAATGGTAAAACCCGGTTTCATCCCAAATCCTCACAAAATATGTCCATGTTCCGGTTTCATCAGGCGAAAAGCGGATACGCCAACCCGGCGGCCCCAAAGGGGCTAAAACATCGGGAGAGGTCATTTCATAATCCTGCATATAAAAACCATCCATGATAATTTGCTCACCAGAAGGCGAAGTAAAATAACCTTTGAGCCTCACCTGGGTATAATCGTACGGGTTGGAATAAGTAGCCGACAGGGTTACTTTGAGTTCTAATTTTGTATACAATTCAACCGTATCTGAATTTGGCATAATTGTGTGTATCACAGGATTTGAAAATCCTGAAAAAGAGATAAAGAAAAGTAGCCCAAACAGATATAGATTGCTATGTTTTATAAGTTTAATCATCGAGGCGTTGCGCTTCCCAAAAATCAGGCCAACATAATTATGCTTTTGCGAAAATAGTTTAAAGAATTGTAAATTACAAGCTTGCAAACTCGCAAATGGAAAAACAATAAAGTGTGTTGAATGTTGATCTGAAATAGTATAAAACCCTGTTTGGTTTTGGCTTGTCCAAGTTAGGTGGAAAGAGTTGCTTGAAGAGATTTAAACAAACCTGCGCATTAAAATACCATCAAAATATTTAAAACCGATTTTTGTGTCTTTTTCAAGCCTTACCAGTTCCGCGAAACCGAACTTTTTGTAAAGCCTGATAGCCGGTGTGTTTTCCGCTCTAACCATAAGATAAATAATTTCGGTAATTTGCTCTGCCTTTGCTCTGGCTAATGCGTGTTTCAACAGAAATTTCCCGACTCCTTTTCCCCTGAAAGATTTCAGGATTCCCATGTTGAGCGTGGAGGTGTGCTGAAGATGTACGGCACTGTTTGCTTCGAGTATGAGATACCCAACCGGGGATTCTTTACAGGTGGTAATAATAATGAACGATCCGGACTGGGATAAAATCCGATTATGATAATCCTGAAAATATTCAGGACTATTGAACTTACAGTGAAACTCATCACTCATAAATTCCGTTGTGTCATAAACCTCACGGAAGAGTTCAAAAGCATCCGCAACCTTCAGTTCACTATATTCACCAATTACCAGTTGATCAATCATCAGGATGCACTAAATGAAGTGGTTTTCGATGCGGATATCATTTTCGAGGATAGCCTTCACAATCTCTTCCCATTCCTGTTCAAGGGTAACATCGGGCATTTTCCGGCCAGCGTTGGTGTACCAAAAGGAAGCGTTGCTCAAATCGCCTTCCTTACGATGCAGATATGCATGGACCCATGAGGCCAATGTGTTGTTCATCGCCTGCACGAGCCTGTGGGCCTTGTCCCAGTTGCCTTTGGCATCCCACCAAAGCGCCTTCAGTTCTTTATCAATCTTTTCGGGAGGTGAATCTGATTTCAGCGAAGATTTGAATTTATCTAATACCATATTTTATTGAATTAATGGATGAATGGTTGTACAATTCGTTGAATTTAAATTTCTTTGTAAATATAAAATCATAAATTAAATACTCCAAATTATGATAACTATTTACCACAACCCAAGATGCAAAAAATCCAGGGCAGGGCTTGCCCGCCTTGAAGAAAAAGGCGTTGATTTTGAAGTCAAAAACTATATCAAAGAGGGTATCACGCCTGAAGAATTTAATGATGTTTTGATGAAGTTGAATTTAAAGCCGCAGGAAATGATCCGAACACAGGAAGCCGATTTCAAAAGCAAATACAAAGGCAAAAATTTCACCGATGATGAATGGATCAAAATCATGGCTGAAAACCCAAAACTTATCAAAAGACCCATCGTTGTAAAACAATACAAAGCCGTTTAAGGTATGTAGGTGTAGTGGTTTTGCAGGGGTGGCGCTGGGCAAGGTGGTCCTGGGGTTCGGGCCCCTAAAC
>CAYNDN010000523.1:0-3945 GCA_964395075.1 uncultured Lentimicrobiaceae bacterium
AACAGTCCAAACTTAATGTATTCCGCTAATAGGAAAAACCCCCTTTTTGAGAGACCGGATTACTCATCACAAAATGATGAATAATTACGATAAACATCATGAGGTTAACCTTGAAAACTGTAAAATTTTGACTACCCGAATTTGGGTAATGGAAGATCACTCGAAATTAGCCCATTATTCTACGCAAATGCGTTCTTTAAATCTTCGAACCGTTTGGAAACATCTTCCCAGTTAATGACCTCAAAAAAGGCATTTACATAATCGCCACGCTTGTTCTGGTATCGCAGATAATAAGCATGTTCCCAAACATCAACCACCAAAATCGGGTAAGTAATCCATTGTGATTGATTCTGGTGCTTTTCGGCCTGCAACATTACAAGCTTATTGGCATGCGGCTGATAACCCAGGATACCCCATCCGGAGCCTTCCACAGACTTGGAAGCTGAAAAATAAAGGTTTTTGAATTTATCAAACGACCCGAAGTCCTGCCTGATTTGCTTTTCCAGGTCTTTACTCCTTTTACCCTGCTTCGGGCCCATGTTGTTCCAGAAAATGGTATGCAAAAAGTGGCCGCTACCGTGGAAAGCCAGTTCCCGCTCCCAGTGCTTTATCATCCCAAAATCATTGTTATCAGTAGCCTCCTTCACCTTAGCTGTTGCTTTGTTCAGGCCTTTAACATAGCCGTTATGATGGATGTCATGATGCAAACGCATAGTCTGTTCGTCGATATACGGCTCAAGTGCATCATAAGGATAAGCCAGTGCCGGCAACACATATTCGCCATTGCTGTTCACCGTTTCATCCATGAGCATAAAATCGGAATTGTTTTCCTGATTCATAGCAAATGTAGGAGCACCAACCATTGTGGCCGCACCAAAGGCTGCTCCGGTCTTCAGAAAATTACGTTTGGTCATTCTTTTCATAATATGTCGCTTTAAATTTTCAACTTAAACATGATGGATTTAAAAATGTTTATCTGACGGGTTCAGCTTAAGATAGTTTAATACTATCCGCCGATGCTGGCCGTTTAACCTGAAAAGCGTTTTACCGTGAGTTCTTATATCAGAAAACTAATTGAAGAGGGAGAGCATCAGCAGCAGGATTTTAAGTTTAAAATTTCTGACTCAAAAAAAATTGCCCGGTCGCTTGCAGCATTTTCAAATACCGATGGTGGAAAGTTGCTTGTGGGCGTTAAAGACAATGGTGTGATTGCCGGTGTGAGATCCGAAGAAGAATTCTACATGGTGGAAGCCGCTGCAGAATTGTACTGCAAACCGCCCATTACCCTGAAAACCAAAGAGTGGAACATCGACGGCAAAACCATCCTCGAAGTTGACATCCTACCCAACCAGGCCGATGGCCCGTTTTTAGCTCCTGATAAAGATGGAAGATGGATGGCCTATATCCGGGTGAATGATCAAAACCTGCTGGCCAACACTGTGTTGCTAAAGGTTTGGAAATTGCAGAAACGCAAGAAAGGCATCACCATCCGCTACACTGACAAAGAAAAAATCCTGCTCGATTACCTGGATAAAAACCAAACGGTGAGTGTTTCTAAGTTCAGGAAAATTGCAGGCATCAAAAGGTTTGTGGCTGAAAAGGTTTTGGTGGATTTGATCATCCTGGGTATCATCGAAATGCAAATCACTGAAAAATCGGTGCTTTACCGGGCCAATCCCAATTTTACTGAATCAGAACAGCTCCAGCACAAATCTTCACTGCAATTCTGATTTCAGCATTTCAAGAACTTTCCTATCAATCGGGAAAGAAAGATCATCCGGGCTCAGATCCTTAAGTTCCACCCACCTGAAAGATTGGGCTCCATCCACATCCTCAAAATCAAAAGGCTTTTCTGATACTTCCAAATGCTCTGGATTGGCGAGTTTCATCAGGTAATAAATGCTGATCAGTTGCTGGGGATCTTTCAGCAGATGGGTTGGCTGAAAATAATCAGTAGTATAAAAATGCCTGATAATTTCAATCTCCTGACGGAGTTCCTCCCGGCACTCCCGCCTGAGGCAATCTAATGTTCCTTCCCCAAATTCAAGCCCCCCTCCCGGAAACTTGGTCATACGCATGCCAAGGCGAAACTCATCAGTTAGTAATATCCCATTTTGGTCATTTATAGCCAGGCCATAAACCCTGATATTGAACCGGGTGATTTTTTCGTCCATAAAATTTTATGCTGAAAAATTAAAATTTCTTTTCAAAATAACTGTTTTATTTCTACTTTAGTTTCCTCAATTTCCGATACTTCAAATGTATCAATAACCGGAGCTACCTTACCAGATCATAAAATTTTACAAAATTTAAAACAGATGAAAAATTCCACCCGCCTCCCAATTTTTGTAGTATTGATTTTATTTGCATTTTCCTGTGGAGACAGAAAACCAACTGATTCCCAATCCGACCCGCAGAAATTCCTTAAAAGGGTTAGCAACCATACTTCCGGGGTTATACCCACCAGCAGCACTATTTCGGTAACCCTTGCCAGAGAAGCCACAACATTTCAGCCAGGCAGCGAACTACCTCCCGATATTTTTGCTTTTGATCCACCGGTTAAAGGGAAGACTTTTTTGATCGATCCGTATCAAGTGGAATTCAGGCCTGATATTCCACTTGTAAGTGGCAAAAGTTATACGGTTTATTTTGATGTAAATCAATTGATTGGCGCCGGACAACAACCTGGGACTTTCAATTTTACCATACAAGCTATCAGGCAGGATTTTGTGGTTTACCCCGGCGAATTAAGTTCGGAAGGTTCATCTGATAATCCCACCAAACAATACATAGGAAAAATGGTTACCGCCGATGAAATGCCGGAGGAATATGCCTCAAAAATTATTTCTGCATCCATTCCCGGTAAATCGATTCCGGTAAAAGTAACCAAAGCAGGCCCATTGGAATTTACTTACCATATCGAAGGCATTCCCCGTGAAGAGTCGCCCTACGAACTCACAGTTAAATGGATGGGCGATCCTGTTGGCCTGAAAAAAACCGGCAGCCTGAAAGTGGAAATTCCCGGCATTGATGAATTTAAAATTTTGCAGGTCAACACCGATCAATCTGCCAACAACCAGCACATTAAACTGGAATTTTCTGATCCGGTTGACCCGGATCAAAATCTTGATGGGCTCATTAGCATTAAGGGTTTTGATAATTTCAAACTTTCACTAAAAGGCACGGCAGTAACAATATATCCACAAGAAAGGCTGTTTGGCGAAAAAACTGTTATCGTTGATCAATCACTGCAAAATATCCACGGATCAAAACTCAAAAATTCCTCCGAATATATCCTCGCTATGGAGGCTCTGAAGCCGGAAGTAGTGATCCTGGGTAATGGGGTGATCATGCCGGAATCTGAAGGCCTGACTCTTTCATTCAAAGCAGTTAGCTTAAGAGCTGTTGATGTTTTGATTTACAAAATCTATAGCGATAACCTGATGCAGTTTTTTCAGAAAAATAACTACCAGGGCGACAATCAAATGCGATGGGTAGGCAGGCCGGTTTACCGAAAAATGGTGCGGCTCGATGAAAATCCCACCACAAACCTGCAGCAATGGAATGCTTTCTCGGTTGATATGACCGGTATGATTAGTCAGGACATAAACGCCATGTATCGCGTTGTGATTTCATTCAGGAAGGCCTATTCGGCTTACGATTGCGACGAGGAACCTGGCGACCTGTCGGGTTTTGAGGACCAACCCCTCATGAGCGAAAAGCAGCAATCATACTTTAACGGCGGCTCGGACTACTATTATGAATGGCCTGAAGATTACTCATGGCGTGAGCGCGACAATCCCTGCAGCAACTCCTACTATTTGCCTGAAAAATTCCCCGAACGTAACCTGCTGGCCTCTAATCTCGGATTGATTGCCAAGTCAGCAGATGGAAAAAAATTTACAGTTGCTGTAACCAATTTACTTACCACACGGCCGGTCATGT
>CAYNDN010000524.1:0-3920 GCA_964395075.1 uncultured Lentimicrobiaceae bacterium
GGGTTTTTTATTGTTCCCCATTTCTACTAAGGTTGCGGAAAAGGATAAGGTTTTTGGTGCTCTGGTGGTAAACCAGACAGGTTTCAAAAACCTGTCTGGTTTTTTCAGACCCGGGAAAACACTCATTACAGCAGCAGAACCCTGTCAGTGTTTTAAACCGGAGCCGGGTAAACCTTATTTTCCAAAATCAAACCTTAGTAGAAAAGGAAGCTCCCCCGGATAAAATTAACCTTATTACCTTATTTTCATCCATCACCCAAAGGAATAAGGTAATAAGGTTTGAATAATTGTATTGTTTTCCATTTCTACTAAGGTTATAGAAAAGGATAAGGTTTTTGGTTTAAAACCGGATAATGCCAGTCCGATACCGTTTTGACGTTTCGATGTCCGAGGGTTGGCACACGATCGAAAATCGCACTCATTGTTTGACCTTGAAGCGTCTGACGCAGGAGGACCTTCAAGCGTCAAAAAAACAGTTTGATACATTTTTCAATTAGAATTACTCCTGAAATTGTTTTCATTATATTATTGAATAAATCCTACCTTTCGGCGGAATTACCTTACAGCTTATTGAAGAAATTTTTGCCGCTTATTCTCTCACCATACTTTTACGCTGCATATTAAAATATGATTAAAAATAACGATCTTAAACTTTACTCATCATGAACCTATTTTTGAGAAATGCATTTATAACTTTTTTTCTACTTATAGCCAAAATGGCCTTTAGTGAACTTCCCGAAAACGCCCCGCCACTGCCCCCGCCGGCAGGTACGGTGGTTGAAGTAGAAACCTGGAACGAACTGATTGATGCCGTTTGGGCGCTCGAATCAAATACAACCATTGTTATTCAGCCCGGCACTTATGTAATCCCGGAATACTGGTTTATAAATGTGGGTATCGACGAAGAAAACCCCATTACAAACATCACAATACGCGGAGCAACGGGCGACTATAATGATGTGATCATAAAGGGCACATCCCCGGGCATGACAGGCGCAACCAGCTTTGGATTCTTTATCAACAATGCATCAAATGTTACCATTGCCGACCTGACCGTTGGAGAAGTATCGAAACATGCCGTACAGATCAATCCACCCGAAATTGATGCGGCAAACGGATTGCGACTTTACCACTGTCGGTTTTATGATTGTGGACAGCAAATCATCAAAGGGAATTACCTCTTAAATAACAGCGGGTTGCCTGCCGGAGCCAAAAACGGCAGCATTGAATATTGCGTAATTGAATATACCTCATGGGGTCCCGAAAACGGATATACCGAAGGTATAGACCTGCACGCTGCTGAAAACTGGAACATTAGCAATAATTTACTACGCAATATTCGCGTGCCCGAAAACACTTTTCATACGCATGTGCCGGCAATTCTCATCTGGAACAATTCAAAAAATGTAAATGTTGCCGCCAACACCTTTATCAATTGTGATCGCGGCATTGCTTTCGGGCTAAACGACCGAACCACAATCAGTGGATTCCCGGAAGTGGCCGGCGGAATCATATCCAACAACATGATATACCGGCAACAAAATGAGGTTTTTTATAATGATGCCGGCATTCTTGCCTGGGATGTTCGTGAAATAAAAATTCTAAATAACACAGTTTTTGATGAAGTCAATACTTATCCTGCCATCGAATACAGATATGTAAAAAACAACACGGACGTTACGATCATCAATAATCTGGTTAATCCCTGCGATAACGGAACGGAGCCGGCAATCTGGGATCGTGACAATGATTTGGGTAACCCGGAAAACGACTATCAGAATGCAACGGTAACTTCTAATTTCACCGGACTGAATGCCGGCTTGCTAACCAACGATTATACGGGCGATCTGCACCTACAGCCTGAAACTGCATCAAGCCTGTTCGGGATAGAAACACACCCCGATTGTACGAATGACTTTGACGGGGAACAGCGTCCAGGTTTTACCCATTACGGAGCAGACTATTATTTTTCAGGCGCGCTGGCTACACACAGTTTCACAAATCACAATGGAGGTACACACCCAAACACAATCACAATCTCCGAAAACGAAATCCAGATTGACCTTTCGTCAATTTCCGGAGCGCAGGTTTACCGGGCACACCTCAACCCGGGAATAAATTTCAATTACCATAACTTAACTGCAAATACTTTCTACAATACCACCATGACCTTGTTGGTCGATACAGATACGCTGGAACTCATGGCGCCCCGATACAAAACATTTGATGCAACTGAGGTCGCAATTTCGGCAACCAACAATGGTGGCATCCTGATCATTCAAATTGCTGATGCCGGAAATGGTTTCGGTGAACGTGTTACGCTCGATGTGCTTTGCGATCAGGCGTTGCCTTCGCCAATCCAACAGGTTACGCAGGCATCGGCTACATTTCGTAATGGTGATGCCCTGATCACTTTTAACGAAATCGACCCTCCGATAACTGAAGAGAATCCAAACTATGAAACTTTTTATAACACCTACCACAATATAATGGACGGAAATATCCGTTACCGGATATATCGCTCAACATCGGCCATCGAAAATGTCACAGATATCCTGAATGCCGAACTCATAGATGAAATTTATCCGTTAAGCGGCTGGAACCCAAAATTCCACGGCCCTGAGCGGGTGTTCCCTTATATCGGAAAAACGGGTACCGTTACCCGTCTTCCTGTGGATGACGAAGCGCTTGCCGATGTTGGCACCGGTGTATATGCCAACCGGTACATCCATGAGGATGCTGAACAAACTGCATGGTATTTTGTCAGTCACACGGTGGATGGTGCCGAGGATTTTTCAACGATTACTGCTGGCGGAAACACCACAAATTCCATTATTGAATCGGAAGGCACCGGTGCGGTAATGCTTCACTCAGTGGTGCAATCCACAGATTTTACTTACGAAGGCCCCACAACGCTTAACTATTTTGTTAAATGGGAAAGCCCTCCTGCCGGCAGTTTCCCCAACGAAGTTTCCAACTATCTTGTTGCTTTGCGCGATGACATCGATTATTCAATCATCAACCCCGGGGTGATCATAAAACTGCATTCCTGGGGTGGAAACATGAACCACAGTTTCGGATGGTGGCATTATGCCGATCAGGGGCATATCCTGGTTTCGGGCAACCAATTCCCCTGGCAAAGCTGGTGGCTCGGTCATCACAGCAGCCTCGGCACTTTGAAATCATATAATGAAGGGACGATTAAGCCATTTTGTGCGCAGCGTTTCCTGGATTTTGTGTTCGATTTTGTGGAACCCGAATATCATATCGATGAAAACAAAATTGTACTGTCGGGAACTTCGATGGGTGCAACCGGCACTTCAATTATTGGCATTAGAAACGGCCATATTTTTTCCAATCTTATTGGATGGGTGGGTGTGCACAATCCGGCGCAATCACCAACTTTCGAGCCTTCGTTCGAGGTAGCTTTTGGCGACTCAGCCTGGCATTGCGCTTTTTCAAATCTTGAATTTGCCGAAAAATTTGGCAGTGAAGAGATCAGCCCGGAGGATAATTACGATGTGTGGACTTACTATAATAATGCACTTTGGCTCAATGAAAACCCGGAAATACAACTGCCGTGGCATACTTTCTCTAACGGATCCAACGATACGCAGATCGGATGGCCGCAGGCGCAGGAGTTTGTTTCTGCTGCTGCACAACATAAAGCACCGTTTAATTTTACCTGGGGTACCAACGGGCATGAACAGCGGGCACGGATTCTCGATCCTTATGGCTACGAAACCGACCGGCGTTCAAACCTCGTGTTCAGCCTCAACCAGTCGTTTCCTGCTTTTACAAATTCAACAATGGCCGGAGATATTCAAAATGATGTGGAAGGAGAGATCAATAATTATTTTAGCTGGGATACGGAAAATATCGTCGATGTGTCGGACCGATGGGAAATAAACATCCGCCTT
>CAYNDN010000525.1:0-3910 GCA_964395075.1 uncultured Lentimicrobiaceae bacterium
TTTTCACACGCCTCGAATTTGAACTTTATAGAGCAAACACACGACATTATGGACACACACCAATTAGTTTTCGATGATCAGCTTCACCTTATCAATGCGGGTTTCGCTGGCCTCAAGAATTTCAAAAACCAGACCTTTCAAAATGATTGTTTCTTTTAATGACGGGATACTCTGGTGGTGATGGATAATGAGTCCTGCCAGGGTTTCATATTCTTCTGATTCCGGCAGGTTTAGCTGGTAATTTTCGTTGAGGTAATCAATTTCAAGCCGGGCAGAGAAAATGTATTCCGTTTTGCTGATCTGTTTTTCAGTTAAATCTTCAAAATCGAACTCATCATCGATTTCACCAAAAATTTCTTCAATTACATCTTCCATGGTTACAATACCTGATGTGCCCCCGAATTCGTCAACCACAACGGCAATACTCTTGTTCTGGGCAATAAACATCGACAAAACGACATTGGCCAGCATGGTTTCGGGCACAACAATGATTGGTCTGAAAAGGGATTTTATGGTTTTGGGATTTTTAAAAATGTCGGCAGCATGGGTGTATCCAATGATGTTATCAATAGAATCGCGGTAAATGGGTATTTTGGAGTGTCCTGAGCGGATGAATGTTTTGCGCAGGTTTTCTACCGAATCGTTTTCGTCGATAGCCACAATCTCGGTACGGGGTATCATACATTCGCGTAATTTTACGTTCCTGAAATCGATGGCATTCTGAAACATCTGAATTTCCTGCTTCACCTCTTCCTGGTTTGTATAATCCGGCGAAAATTCTTTCAGGTAATTGTCAAGATCAACAACACTAAAAACAAGGTTGTCGCGCGTAAAATTAATTTTGACGAATTTTTTCAAAATGGATTCTGAGAGGCCAATGCAGAGGTAAATTATTGGGTAAAAGATATAATAAAATATGGCTGAAGGTACTGCAAACATTTTCAGGATATAATTTGAATTGAGTCTGAAAACTATTTTGGGAAGAAACTCCGCAACAACAAGTACCAGTAATGTAGCCAAAATGGTTTGGGTAATGAGAATGAGTGTTTCGCTGAGGTTTGGCAAAAATTGCACTATTGCTGGTTCCAGCATGCGGGCCATGGCGATACCATATATCACGAGTGCCACATTATTGCCAAGCAAAAGTGCCCCGATAAACCGGGATGGCATTCTGTTGAACCTCGAAATGATGCGGGCCGCAAGATTACCTTTGTTTTTGTCAACCTCAATTTTCAGGCGGTTGGAACTTACAAAGGCTATTTCCATTCCTGAAAACATTGCCGACATAAACAGGCTTAAAACAATGATTAACGGGTTACTCATCTCGATGCTTGTAAATATATCTGTAAATGTATGAACAATTTAATTGAGATACTAAAGTGCATGATGATCAGTTATTTTCCTCTTCGAATAAAAATTCACCACGTGGTTTCTTCAGTTTCCACGAACTCATAGATTCGTCGGCATCGAAACCTTCACCAAATATTACCCCATCGGGTGTTGTACGCTTTACAAATACCTCCGAGTAAATTCTTTTGGTTTTTTGATCCCAAACCACATGCTCGGTATTCATGATTTCGTTTTTTTCGTGATTTGTAATTATCACATCATCCTTCACTTCCATCACCTTTCTGTTTTCATAATTGATACCGTAATTTGCTGTAAGCTCTGATTTTACGGCCATAGCTGAGTCGTAAAAATAAAGATGCAAACCATCAGGAAACTCAATATATGGATCATCATTTAGGTAGCGGTTGAGCCTGGGTGAAATCAATTTAATCATTACCCGGCCTGAGTCGCTGTAGATCAGTTCCACATCCTTAGCTGTTTCGTTGGGCAGTGATTCATCTATTGTAAAGGAGGATATGGTTTCCATATCATTTTTACATGCAAAAAGCATTGTTGCAATGATTGCTGCAACAATGCTTTTGAAAAATATTTTTGAAAATAAGTCTGATTTAATCATCAGGTTATTACCCGGATAAATTTATTTCACTGCTCTAACCTTGGTGGTTTCGTTTATCCAGCAGCCAACGGTGTATGGATCTCCCTCGGCCAGGTCATAAAAGAAAATGGTTTCGCTGTTTGGAAATTGTTTCGAATAGATATTGATACGATTTTTGGCCATTTCTTCCACTTCGGGGTCAACTTTTTTAGCCTGGTAATACTTATCAACAGCAACCCAGTAGGCCACCTTTTTGGTGAGGTCGTTATCACCGCAATCGGCTGCGGTGGCCGCATACATGTCGCCGATCAAAATGAGCGAATTCCCATCTTCAGGTCTTAGGTCGAGCACGTTGAGCGCATAAGTACGTGCTTTGGGATAGTTTTTCTTATGGTTGTAAACATTTGCCAGAATGAATAAAACATCAGCTTTTCTATCTTCATCTTCCATTGCAAGGGCATCTTCAAGATAAGGAATGGCTTCATCATACTGGTTTTTTTTGATCAGCATTTTGGCAATCATAAAACTTGAATTTGGTGATGGTTCAAGTTCATTGAGTTTTACAGAAGTCTGAAAAAACAGGTCTGATTCGGTACAATCTTTTTTGTCGAGCATGCCTGTAATTTTTTGAAGTAGTTCAACATTTTCCGGGTCTTCCTGGAATTTTACCTCATAGATCGGGATCAGGTCCTCGCAGGTTGCGTAGGGCTCAAACGACAACTCGATATTTCCTTTAACGTTTTCCCATGCGGAGGTTGATTTGGAATCGTTTGCAGCCTGGGCTTTTTTCAGGTTCGCATCGATGATCTGGCTCAACGCATCGTAAGTTTCAACCAGGACGGCTTTTTCCAGCTTTTCGGCATCAACCATCTTAATCACTGTTCTGAAATAATAAACCAATACAAAAGACTCTGACTTGGATACGCGGAGTTCAACTGATTTCTTAAAAATGTGATAAGCTTTTTCGTATTCCTCCGGCATGTATTTGAGCAGGTCGGAACCTTTACGCCCCAACACATATCCTTCACGGCCAAAATATTTTATCCGCTGATCATAAACCATCATCAAGGTATCAACGTATTTGGCTTTATCTTCCTTCGAGCCGGCTTTTTTCATGAAAAATTCTATCATGTTTGCCCCATCGATATACGCATTTTGTGATGCTTCAGGACAATTAAAGAAAACCCAGCGCCACGGCCCAATCGCGTCATTTACCGATGGGCTTTTATAACCGCTCGCTTTCCACTGTTTGTAAAATTCCCGGTAAAGCGACAATTTAACAATACATGTTGCACTGTCTTTACCGTACTTACCATAGTCCTGCGGGATAAATGCATTTTCATTCTGTTTCTTTTCCGGGGTAGATGCGCTGTTAAGGGCTAAAGCACTACCTGTCATTATCAAAATTGTGATCAAACCGAATAATGCTTTTTTCAAAATTGTTTTCATTGTTAATGATTTTTTATTCAAAAGATAAAAGTAATGTTTATTTCAAATTAACTGTATTATTTGTTAGTTGTATTTTGGTTTTACAAACCATCGCTCCCAAACTGAAATTCCGAGTGTTAATCTCAGAAAGTTGCTTTGAATTAGCCCATTAGCGAGGGTTCCTTTTCTGCCTAATTCAACAGCAACATTTATGGTTGAGAAAGAACGAGGAATCGGTAAGCCCATCCCAAAAGTTATTCCAAATTCATTAATCCGGTTATTTCCGAATTCAAGGTATGTTTGATTGTATCTGAAACCAAGTCGGTATTTTACTCTTTTCCAATAGCTTGCAGTGATAGAAGCACCGGGTGTAAATTCGCCGCCAACATTAACCTGCATGGTATTTTTAAGCGTATCGCTTCGTCCAAAGGCTGTAAAGTTACTCCAGTTTTGCCATGAATAATCAGCACCAAACAACCATTTATCCTGGTTTCTCAGTGTAAAACCAAAGCCATATTTATCAGGAATTTCCAAAAC
>CAYNDN010000526.1:0-810 GCA_964395075.1 uncultured Lentimicrobiaceae bacterium
TGCCGTTTCTTTAACTAAAACGGTCATGGCATCCCAATGCTCGGCTACTTTTCCGTTTTCATCTACACGGATAATATCAAAAGCCACCATTTCATCTGCACCAAATGGTTTGGCATTGTGCCAGATGTTGTGCATAAACACATAGTTGCCATCTTGAAACATGCGCACGTTTTCTGCATATGTTCCTTGTTCTTTTAAAACAGGTAATAAACCGATAAAAGGTTCTAACCCGGTTGGCACATAAGGATTATGTTGAATGTAGTCAGCGTTGGCAACTTGTCGCATAGTAGCAGTGTCTTGCTTCATTACAGCACCTAAGAAAGTGCCTACGATTTCTTTGTTTGTCATTTTTGATGTTTTAGATTCATTAACCTCGCTTGTTGATTTCGTTTGATTGACACCACAGGAAACGAGAATACCTGATAGTGCTAATACTGTGATTACTTTTCTCATCGGTTTCGTCATTTGATAAAAAATTATTACTTTTGTTTCGCAAGCAAAACTACAATATAACTTTCATTTTGCAAGTAATTTTAAAGTAAATTAACAGATGAAACATAAATTCAGGTGCGATTGCCCGATTACAACAGCCTTGGACATTTTAGGCGACAAATGGATGCTTGTAATTGTGAAACAAATGCTGATAGAAGGCAAAGAAACCTTTAAAGACTTTACCGAAAGTGATGAAGCCATTGCTACAAATATTCTTTCCAGCAAACTCAAACTGCTGGAAGAATCAGGGCTAATCATAAAAACACAGCGGCCGATATGGAGCCACCCGTCATTACTCATGTACCATTGTCAGCGGCG
>CAYNDN010000526.1:820-2999 GCA_964395075.1 uncultured Lentimicrobiaceae bacterium
TTTTAACTGATAAGGGATTGGCTTTGACGCCATTATTAGTGGAACTGGCATTGTGGAGTGATAAGTATCTTAGAGACTTACATCCGACCATTGTGAATGGAGAAGCAATGGAATTTTTGAGAAACGACAAGGCCGCTTTTGCAAATGTATTGGTAACGAAATACAGAGAAAAACTGGCTACAGTATTGTAAAAAGCAATAGCGGGTGAAGTGGTAAAATCAAGGTCTGTGTATTTAATAAACAATGGTGGCGGCGGACAGGTATTTGCCTTTAAATCCGCTACTGCTTTTATACTTAACCGATAACAGGGTTTATTTCTTTTTCACAACATTTTGTACCTTAGCTGGAAATAATTCAGCCATGAAACGGATAATTCTTTCAACCTTACTTTTTTCGATATCGGTATATTTATTTGCTGATGAAATCACCAAAACCTACCATTTCTCCAACCCTCAAATCGAACAGGTCGGCGACTATCAAACCATCCAGTTTGAAAACTGCCTTTTAACCTCGCCATCCGGCCAACCACTGATGCCTTATCAACCGGTGGCTTTGGTTTTGCCTCCCGGGCATATTGCAACATCTGTGGAAGTGATTACGGGAGATAAGTCAGAGCTGAAAGGCAATTTCTCTATTTACCCAAGGCAATACGCGCAGCCTTTGTCAAAGGGATGTTCCGGCATTTTTATGAAGGATAAGTCCGTTTATGGGAGAGATGCAGACTACCCTGAGAAATCATTTGGCGAACTGGATACACAGTTTTTAAATGGCTTTTCTGTTGCGTTGTGCAACTTCACACCGCTGATTTACAATCCTCTCTCCGGAAAAGTTTC
This sequence comes from uncultured Lentimicrobiaceae bacterium, assembly GCA_964395075.1. GTDB lineage: Bacteria > Bacteroidota > Bacteroidia > Bacteroidales > 4484-276 > SABY01. The sequence goes on from CAYNDN010000526.1 coordinate 1,654, forward strand.
ATGGTATAAAAGTGTTACCGTAAAAATAAATACGGAAACCAATAGAGCTGCCGCTGATGCCATCGAAAATCTTGACAGGTCCACAAAAGCTTTGGAAAACCTTCAAACTTTGGTTCAAAATCCTGAAGCCATTGCATGGTATCCTGAAAAAGAAATCAGATCAGAATCCTATGATCTGCTTTATATCACCCCCGAAGCTTTTGCAGATGATTTGCAGCAACTGGTGGATTTTTACTTTCCACGCGGATTGATCGGCAAAGTGGCAACAACCGAAGAAATTTATTCCACAATGCCAGGGCAGGATAATCCGGAAAAGATTAGAAATTATATCATCCAGAAATACCAGGATCACGGCATTGCGCATGTAACCCTTGGCGGAGATGTGGAGCATGTTCCTTACCGGGGATTTTATTGTAGCGTTCAATCTTCCTCCTTGTACGAGGATTCAAACATACCTTCTGATTTGTACTATGCCGCCCTGGATGGCAACTGGAACAATGATGGCGACAACCTTTGGGGGGAAATCGGTGAAGATGATTTGTTTCCCGAAATCGGGATCGGGCGCTTGAGTTTTTCCACACAGGCTGAGTTGGATGCCATGCTCCACAAAACCATCAGTTACCAGCAAAACCCTGTGGAGGGAGAATTTGAAAATCCATTATTGGTTGGCGAATATTTGTATGGCGACCCCTTAACATATGGTTCCGATTACCTGGAATTATTAATTGGTTTTCGTGATGACAACGGCTACGAAACCACCGGTATCCCCGAAACCCAAAACATCGAAAAGCTTTATGCCAGTGATGCATCCTGGAGCAAGGCCGACCTGATGAATCTGATGAACCAGGGCGGGTCATTCATCCATCATGTGGGGCATGCCAATTCAGGATATGCCATGAAGTTTTCCAATAGTGATATTACCAACATCAATTTTTCAGGCCTCAATGGAACGGATCATAACTACACGATTATTTATTCACATGGTTGTATTTGCGGTGCTTTTGATAACAGCGATTGTATTGGCGAAACCATGGTGAAAATTGATAATCTGGCTGCCGCAGTTTTTATGAACTCCCGCTATGGCTGGTTTAACGAAGGGCAGACCGAAGGACCGGCAGCACATATCAATCGCGAATTGGTGGATGCGTTTTATGATAAAAAAGAACAACGATTAGGAGCCGCTTACACGTTGGCAAGAATTTCAACATCTCCCTGGGTGAATGCACCAGGCCAGTGGGAAGAAGGTGCCCTGCGCTGGAATTTCTACGATTGTAATCTTCTTGGCGATGCAGCCCTTAGTTTCTGGACCGGTGAGCCTTCAACTGTAAATGCTAATTTTGAAGACA
>CAYNDN010000526.1:3009-3344 GCA_964395075.1 uncultured Lentimicrobiaceae bacterium
CTTTTCAGGTTCAAATTCTCTTAGAAAGTAACCCGGAAGGTTTGACCTGCCACATGGTTCAGGGCGATACTTTGAGCTGTGGAATTGCACAAACCAATGCATCCGGGCTTGCGGAGATTGTTTTTGATCCCCCTTTGGCGGATAGCGGCACAATGCTGCTTTGCATTTCAGGACGAAACTTTCAACTAACAGAATTTCCTGTTACCGTGGTTTCAGGTCCTGCAACTTACTTTCAACCGATTTGGACAACGCCCTTCAATCCCATGGCAATCTTTATTACGGAGGCAGCTATTGATGATATCGCCATGCAGGCCGGTGATGAGGTAGGTGTTTTT
>CAYNDN010000526.1:3354-3909 GCA_964395075.1 uncultured Lentimicrobiaceae bacterium
GTTTTTGATATCGATCCGAATACAGGCACTGAAATCTGCGTTGGGGTTGGGGTGCTCACTGAGGAACTTACCGGAGGGAATTTTCTGGAGATTACTGCCTCGATGGATGACGGTTCAGGCTCAGGCTTTGCTACAGGTTTTACTGCCGGAAATGAAATGCTGTTTAAAATGTACAAATCTGCCACGGGCCAGGTTGCCGAAGGAACTCCTGAATATCCTTTTCCAGGGTATGATGAGGTTTTTACCGCACTTGGCAACGCAATCGTCACCTTGCCCGGATCACTCAATGTACAGCATGTCGTAACCATGCAACCCGGCTGGTCGGGAATTTCTTCCTGGGTTGTGCCATACAACACTTCAATCAGCGAACTACTTTCCGGGATTTTTGAACAGGTTGTAATCATCAGTAATAACAACGCTTTTTATAAGCCCGGAACCGGTTCAGGCACCCTCGATGTATGGGATTATCAATCAGGTTATTTGATAAAGCTCAGTGATCAGGCATCCATAACTTTTGATGGTGAAGCCCCGCTACAAAATTCTATTCAGCTCACC
>CAYNDN010000527.1:0-3897 GCA_964395075.1 uncultured Lentimicrobiaceae bacterium
CTTAACTTTTTTGTTTCTAATTTTAATATTATTATCATTTTTTTTAGTTTGTATATCAAATTATCACGTAAGTTTGTGCTTACAATTCATTTAAATCTTATGATCATGAAAAGAAACGTTTACATTTTCTCAGTTGCAATTGCACTAACATCAGTGCTCATGTTTTCATCCTCATGCAAAAAGGATGACGATGACCCCACAAACACAGATAAAATTACAGGCAAGAATTATGTAATGAATGCCTGGGCCATCGATCCACCCATTAGCTATCAGGGAATTACGATCACTGACCTGTTTACATTCTTACACAAACACCATTACCTTCATTGTGAATTAGTAGTTAAGCATTTCGAATTCTAAATTCTAAAATTTTGATAAGGGCACAGAACTTGTTTGTGATGAATCCATAAATTTTAAAACATAATTGTTTAACCAAATTTAATTATTATGAAGACCAGCGTATTTAAATCGATGATGATGATTGCCCTTGCGGCATTTCTTTTGGCTCCTGCCATGCAGAGTTGTAAATCATCAAAAAAAGCCTCAACGCCCAAGGGAGAAACAGCAATCACAATGTATTGCTCAGGTCCTGATTATTTCAGCAATGGAGATTATTTCAGGGCTCGTAACCTAGGCGAAAGCACCTCCCAGAGCATGGCAAAGAAAAAAGCCATGAGCAATGCCCGTCTTGACCTGGCCGCTGCCATCGAAACACAGGTGAAAGCGGTGATTGATAATTATTTCTCCAGCTACACTTCCGGCCAGGATATCGAAGATAAAGAGCGTTTTGAAGGCCTTTCACGTGAGGTAATCAATCAGGAACTGAATGGTATCCGCACAATATGCGAACAATTTACCAAAACCGAAAGTGGTAATTATAAATGCTATGTAGCCATCGAACTTGCCGGGGACGAAATTCTGAACGGCATGAAAAACCGTATCTCAGAAGATGAAAAACTCAAAATTGATTTCCAGTATGAGAAATTCAAAGAAGAGTTTGAAAAAGAGATGGAAAACTATAAAGACCGATAGATTAAATTCAATAGGTTGCCTTGATTCTTTATATCTCTGAATCAGGGCAACTTTGTATTTATTGTTCCCATATCACAAATTAATCATTAGTTTTAGCCATGTCCTGGTATTCCATGTTGGTTTTGTTTTGCCTGTTTTCACTATTTACCCACGCTCAGATAGTACCTGCAAAAAATAGTGAGGTAGAGGAACAGTATGAGCAGTTCGAAAAAGATTTTCTACAGGAGTTTGGTGAAGATGTGCCCGATGATGGCAAAAAATTAGTGTTAAGTTACCGGCCGACAGTTGCCCTGCAGGAATGGTTTTTCGAAGCTGAAAATCAGCAGGGAAATGGTATTTGTTTTGGTGTTTCCGATGCGGGTCTCGATAGTTTGGATGCTTTGGAACAGGCCACACTCAGGGCGCTGACCCTGGCTTCGTTTGCAGGGAAATCAAAAATCCAGAATGTGAGCGATAACTATTACTTAGAACATGCCGGCAGCAGGACTTTGGGAAAGTTTAATTCCTTCACCAGTTTTGTAGCGATTGACACGCTGTGTTATAAATTGCTCGAAAAACAATACACCTCCAATGGTGAAATGATCGTAAAAATAAAAGCTGATCCCAGTGCCGGCGATGCCATGATTTTGGAATCCAACCTCGAGCTATTTCAATCCGAAACCACTGGGTTGTTGATAACACGTGTTTTCTTAGAGACACAGGCAAAAAAGCCAACCGGAGAAAAACTGCATGCAAGCTGGATGCTTCAGGAAACGCCACGGAATATCGAAATTGAATCAACATGGAATGGCCAGCAATTAAACCTGCTCCAGGCCAAATTTAAATACTGCCCGGATCACGCAATTGCTCCTGAAAAAGTGGATATGGCCGATTTTTGGTTTGACATGAAGTACGGGCTTTGGTATGCCTATATCAACGCCATGGCTGTGAATATGGAGCAAATGGAGGTATTTAACTCACAGGTAAAATTTCTCGACGAAAAATATGATGAACGTTTCCAGGACCTCACAAGAGTGGTTTTTTCTGAAACGGTTTCCTTTCAAATTTCAGGAATTAAGATGATCGATAACCAGATGAGCGTGAGCCTGGAAAAATATTAAAATATGCTCCCGGGATATTCCCGATTTTACTATTTCCTTACCGGTTATTTCTTCTGAATTACAAAACACAAAAGTTATGAAAACAAGTTTTAAATTACTGGCCGCATTGCTGTTTCTTTCGTTTATTTCCATTCAAACGGTTCAGTCACAAACCTTAGAAGATTACAAAGAAAAGCGACAGCAGGAATTTCAAAAATTTAAAGAAGAACGCAACAAACAATTGCAGCAACTGGCCGATGAATTCACAAAATATGTGGAAGAACAGGATCGCAAATATGCAGATTACCTGAAGGAGCAGTGGGAAAAATTTGAGGCGTTTCAGGGAGTAAAGCCACCTGCTGAACCCAAGCCGGAAGAAGCCCCGGTTTTTGAGGAGCCCGAAAGGCCAGTGCCGATGAATCCAATTCCTACCATGCTGCCTCCGGCACCCCAGCCCCCGGAACTCACCCCCAAACCCGTTATGCCGCGCATCGTTAAACCTGTGCCCGAAAAGTTTCCGGTTTTCGACAAGGAGTTTGATTTTTTTGGATTCCCCATCGAATTTGATTACGATGAAAACATGGCAAAAATCCGTATGAGGGGAAATCCCGACGAGGAAGCCATCGGAAAAATTTTCAGCGAGCTGAGTGCAACAAACTATAACGGATTGCTGAACAGTTTTTATGAATACGCTGATGTGCTCAACCTCAACGATTGGGGCTATTACCGCTTGCTCAGCGATGCATCCGCCAAAATTGCCGGCCCCGACGAAAACATGCAAAAACTGTTTACCTGGTTTTTCCTCATTCGCTCTGGCTACAAAGCCAAAGTAGCCTATTTTGATAATGATGTTTATCTGCTCCTGCCTTTCCATAATCAGGTTTACGATGTAAAATATTTCAAAATGAGCGGCTTAAAATATTACCTCCTCGATGGCGACCTCACCAATATTTACACCTATGAAAAGGATTTCCCGGATGCGCAAAAGTTGTTCGATCTAAATATCTATAAAACCCTTTCACTGGGAGATGAATCTGTGGCAAAACTGGTTTCTTTTTCTGTTGATGGAAATGATACCGAAGTGCCGGTTGAATACAACCGAAACCTCATGGAATTTTATAGGGATTATCCGCTGGCAGATATCAAAGTGTATTTTGATGCCATGGTTTCGCCCGAAGCAAAAAATTCTTTAACACGCGCTTTTATGCCCTTAATTGATGATAAGAATGAAATTGAAGCGGTGAATCTGCTCTTGCATTTTGTGCAGTCGGGTTTTGATTATCAAACCGATCAGGAGCAATTTGGGTACGAAAAATTCTTTTTTGCCGAAGAGGCATTTTATTATCCCTATTGCGATTGCGAAGACCGGTCGGTGTTGTTTGCTTACATGGTTCAGCATCTGCTGGGGCTGGAGGTTATCGGGCTGAACTACCCCGGACACATGGCAACTGCAGTATGTTTTAACGAGGATGTTGCCGGAGATTTTTTTGAATTTGAAGACAAAAAGTTTGTGGTTTGCGATCCCACCTACATCGGTGCACCTGCGGGGTTAACCATGCCTGCATACAAAAATAACGAAGCCGAAATTGTGGTGCTTGCAAACCGGTTTTCTGAAGGTAGGCAGCGTGATTACCTTTGGGATGATATCATCGCTGCCGGCGGAAATCGTGCGGATAACGGCCGGGATATGATCCTCAACAGCGATGGCTCAAAAATCGTAACCGGATTTTATACCGGAAACTTTTCCTATGGCAGCCTGGATGTTGCCGGAACTGAAAACCCATCC
>CAYNDN010000528.1:0-3887 GCA_964395075.1 uncultured Lentimicrobiaceae bacterium
GTGCGTTGAGAATCAATTTGTAAACTAAATTATGATTATAATTTAATCATTTTTGAGTTTACAAGATAATCATTTTACAGAAATTGTTTTCAGATGAAATAAAGAGAGGCGATTTTTTTCGGGCTGAATTTCATTAAAAGATGGGCTGGATTTTCATTTTTTGATTTCATTCATAAATCATTCCAAATGCGCGATATCTTAGGTGGAACTTTTCCGAGAAGAAATATTACGCCAGCAGCTGATGTCAGTATTATTTTGTCCAATCTTCCAATACGATTCCGCTAATCCGGTCAACATGCTTTGAATTATTTGCTACCATAATCAAGTTATGTTGAACAGAAGTTACACCACTCAAAACGATTCATTTTTTCGGGTTGACAGCCTGCTGCTTCTAATTTCAGAGATGATTTCCTCGGCAGATTTTTCTGTGTCCAGTGCTCCAAACGATTTTCTGAATGTTGAATTTTTCCTTGTTAAATCAACCTTTACTAAATCGGAAAGCCTGGAAATCAATTCCAATTTCTAGTCAGGACTTAAACCTCCCAGAAGCTCTAAATAGCCATCAATCAGGTTTGTATTTATTTCATTTGTTCTCATGTTCTTACCTAATTATATTTTAACAATGAAGTTACAAAATAAAGTAAAAATCCTACATTAAACGACTGGCCAATTGCTATTGTTTTTCTGGGTTTTCAAAAATCGATCATGCCGCTAGAGTTGTTGATGTCGGTGAGTGCCAAAACATCATAAACCAACTTTTTTCCTTACGCTCACCAATTCCTCCACCGACAGCGTTACGTATCTTAAACTATAATATGAATGTGCTTTGAGAATCAATTTGTAAGCTTCGGGGCGATTATTTATTAATCGTTTTTCAATCTATTATTTAGTGTCTGTCCATAATGTCCCGTGTTTGCTCTATAAAGTTCAAATTCGAGGCGTGTGAAAAATTCAAACCACAGCATACTAAGGTATTCGAGGATTTGGATTTTGAGCAACAACGAAGAAGTTGGACTTTATAGACGAACACTATTTATGCTTCTTCGATTTGTCGCTTGTTTTGGCTCATGCTAATTGATCAAAAAATCGCCCAACCCGAATACCCGGCCATCTTCAGTCTTTTCGGGTTGCCAGGTGCGGACGTATATCTTGGGATTAATGGAATCATTAAGGTCAATCATTAAAAAGAGGTAGCCTTCGTCGGCGTAGTTGGTGGAATAATAATTTTGCTTGATCTGAATGCCATAGATTTTATTATCGCCATTCACCTTATTAACGATATTGTCCTCGAAATGAATGTTAACGAACTCGTTGCTGTTAAAAACATGCCGCAATCGTTCGATATATTCCCCTTTACTCAATTCGATGAACTCAACACATTTGCTACCAGCTTTAGCATACATACCTTCGATGGGTTCGGCCTGCTGCACAACGTGGCCAACGATTATGAGTGCGTTATCGGCGAAAATATTTTCGATATAATCAAGGCGCTTGAGGCAGTAAGCGGTTTTGTAGTACTCCATAAACTGCACAAGCTGATATTTATCTTCCACAGAGCCAAAACGGTCGCTGCGTGAAGTGATGTCATGGATGGCTGCGTCGCTGATGGCAAAGGAGAGGGCATCAATTTTTTCATCTTCGTTGAAGGTAAATACCACATACTCAATAAATTCACGCCGGTTGCCCTGGTACGAGAATTTCATGGGCACCGATCTTACGATGGTCTGATTGCCAACGGTAACGATGCCGAGTTTTTCATCCATGGGCAGCACTTTTACGTTTCCGTTGGCGATGAGCAGTTTGAACATGTGCCAGCCTTCCGGTGTAAATTTACTTGCTATTTCGTCGTGTTCCTTTTCATGAATGGCTTCAACGGTAGCTTTTACCGTTCTTTTGATCCGGTTTTCCTTTTCCACTTTATTGAGGCGATCAAAATTAATTTCTATCTTTTCAGGTGGAGGCGAAGGTGGCAGGCCGGGCAATGCCAGCGCCAGGCTATACTCGGAATCATCAAAATGAGGTATGTGCAGGTTGTTGTCGAAAACAGATTTAACTTCCAGGTCGAATTTGGTTTTGTCAGGATAGGTATATTCGGTAAAAATCTTAAGGTTCGCAAGCGGATACTCTGCATCGCCAAAGATTTCAACGAGTGCTTTGCCGTTTTTAACGGATTGCAGGTTTGAGTAGTTCTGCCCGGTCCAGAAGGTAAAATCCAGGTTATCCACGGGCTCGTCGTTGTAAGTGATGTCGAGGTAGATGCCTTTATATTTTTCAGTCGGATTGTCTTTGATATTTTTGATGGAGAAATTCAGGTCAGAAAAGATGTTGTTGATGCGTTCGGGCAAAGCGGATATGAGCAGCCGGTTGCCCTGTTCCGGGAAATCGTAGCTGATCTGGTCGTAGTCTTTATGGCTTTGCAACAGGGCCAGCGCCCAGAAGTAATTTTTTAAGGCGTCGCCGATGCGCAGGTCGTTTTCGGCCAGCAGGCCCGATTTTACGTATTCACCAATCTTCCGTTCCCGGTTAGCAAATATCTTATCCATATCATCCCGCTTGATGTAGCGGATCACTTCGTAGCGGCCTTTCCTATCACTGATCAACCTGTTCTCGGTGGCCCCCAGCGCAACATTCGAATAGGTATTGATCACCGATTTACAGTATTCTTTGATGTCGCCGTCGTTTTCCTCTACAACCGTGATAAACGATCCTTCCACCTGCACGGATATCTGGCTGATAAGTGCCTCAAGGGCATTCTGATCGGCCTGGCGGTAATTGCTCCCCTCCCCGATGCCGTAAATGTACTGTCCGGAGTTCTTGATCTCATCAACTGTGGGCTGGGATTGGGGGCATGCGATATTGCAGATGATAAATGCTGTAATAATAAGGGAGAAATATCTCATACTGTTTTTGATGTTGGATTCCTGGCCAAAGGTAGAAAATTTTGATATTACTAAAAACGATTTTACAGATCAAAAGGATAATGACTATTTTTGTAACGTAGCATTTTTACAACTAAAAATTTTAACAATGAAAAACCTGCAAAGAATCACTTTCGATCCCAACATCATGGGAGGGAAGCCATGCATCAGAGGGATGCGCGTAACTGTGGGAACCATCGTGGGTTTGCTGGCAACCGGACATTCAAAAAAAGAAATACTGAAACTATATCCGTATCTGGAAGATGAGGATATTGATGAAGCCTTATCATATGCTGCATGGCGATCAGAAGAAATGGAAATACCACTCCAGAAGGTGTCCTGATGAAGATATTGATCGATATGAATTTGTCGCCAGCATGGGTAAACGAACTCCATAAGCATGGGTTTGATGCCGCTCACTGGTCGGAAATTGGTAAAGCCAACGCTCCTGATGTTGAAATTTTTAATTGGGCATTACAAAACGATTTTCTGGTATTTACAAACGATCTGGACTTTGGCACGCTCCTGGCTACAAGCAAAACAAGTTATCCTTCTGTCATTCAGATCAGAACACAGGATGTTACTCCTAAAAAGCAGATCAGCACATTGGTCTCTGTTATATCCAAATTTGCAGATCATATTAGCAGTGGGGCACTTATAACTATTGATGAGAATAGGGCAAGGGTGAGGATATTGCCGATATAGAATATTGAATGGGGGAGGATAGCTTTTCATACAGGTATAGGCATCCGGTACAGCAGGTTCTGACTAAAACTGTTATATTTATTGCTGGATATTGTTTTGGCCTAAGTTGACCTTAGTGGCAGCATATGCACTCGGATTGCAAATCCGAGTGAGATGGGGTTTTTAATTTCGTCGATGGTGGGCCGGGACTGGGGATAAGCGATATTGCTGATGATAAATGCTGTAATAATAAGGGAGAAATATCTCATACTGTTTTTGATGTTG
>CAYNDN010000529.1:0-3879 GCA_964395075.1 uncultured Lentimicrobiaceae bacterium
CAGTAGGCAAAAAAGAAGATAGCTATACGGCTGAAGAACGCGGTAAGCTGGAAGATTTGTACAACAAAACTTTTAACTCTGTTGCTGAACATGAAGTTGTAAGTGGAACCATTGCAGCACTTACCGACCGTGAAGCTGTGGTAAATATAAATTTCAAATCCGATGGTGTAATCCCCAGGGCAGAGATCAGGTATAACCCTGATTTAAAGGTAGGCGACGAAATTGAAGTTTATGTGGAAAGCCAGGAAGACACATCAGGTCAACTTATTCTTTCACACAAAAAAGCCAGGATTCTCAAGTCATGGGAACGTGTGAATAAATCTTATGAAGATGATGAAATCATCCAGGGGTATGTGAAAAGCCGTACCAAAGGTGGTTTGATTGTGGATGTATTTGGCATTGAGGCTTTCCTCCCCGGATCACAAATTGATGTGAAGCCAATTCGCGATTATGATATTTATGTGGATAAGGTGATGGAATTCAAGGTGGTGAAAATCAATCACGAATACAAAAACGTGGTTGTTTCGCACAAAGCCCTTATCGAGCGTGAACTCGAGCAGCAAAAAGCTGAAATCATTGCCAAACTTGAAAAAGGCCAGGTACTCGAAGGAACAGTTAAGAATATCACTTCCTACGGCGTATTTGTTGACCTTGGCGGTGTTGACGGTTTGATCCATATCACCGATCTATCCTGGGGACGCATCAATCACCCGGAAGAAATTGTTGAACTCGACCAGAAAATCAAGGTTGTTATCCTCGATTTTGATGATAATAAAAAACGTATTGCCCTTGGCCTTAAGCAACTTACACCTCATCCATGGGATGCACTTGACGATAAACTTAAAGTGGGCGACAAGGTTAAAGGTAAAGTTGTTGTTATTGCCGATTACGGTGCATTCATCGAAATTGCAGCCGGCGTTGAGGGCCTGATCCACGTATCAGAAATGTCATGGTCGCAGCACCTGCGTACCGCTCAGGATTTCCTGAAGGTTGGCGACGAAGTAGAAGCTGTTATACTTACACTCGACCGCGAAGAGCGCAAGATGTCACTCGGTATGAAGCAACTTATCCCTGATCCATGGGAAAATATCAAAACCAAGTATCCTGTTAGCTCCAAGCATTCAGCAACCGTTCGTAATTTTACCAACTTCGGTATTTTTGTTGAACTCGAAGAAGGTGTAGATGGCCTGATCCATATCTCCGATCTGTCATGGTCCAAAAAGATCAAGCACCCTGCTGAATTCACCAAGATCAATGATCCCATTGAGGTGATCGTTCTTGATGTTGACGAAGAGAACCGCCGCTTAAGCCTTGGCCATAAGCAACTCGAAGAAAATCCGTGGGATGTATTCGAGACAGTATTTACCGTTGGGTCAATTCACAAAGGTACCATCGCCAATGCCAGTGATAAAGGTATGGTAGTTACCCTGCCTTACGGTGTTGAAGGATTTGCCCCGACACGCCATCTCCAGAAGGAAAACGGCCAAATGGCAAAGGTTGACGAGACGCTTGATTTTAAAGTGATCGAATTTTCTAAAGAAAACAAGAAAATCATCCTTTCGCACGCACGCGTTTACCAGGATGTTCAGTATGCCGAAAAAGCCAAAGTGGATAAAGAGCAACAAGCTCAGGCACGCGCTACTCAAAAAACCGTTAAGAAAATGAAGGATAACCTTGAAAGGACAACCCTTGGTGACATTGACGGCCTTGCCCAGCTAAAGAGTGAAATGGAGCAGGAAGCACGCGAAAAGCTTGAATCCTACGCCAAGAAGCAGGAAGAGAAGAAAGTGGCCAAAGAAGCAAAAGAAGAAGTTGCTGCAAATGAGGAAAATGTAGAAGAACCCAAAGCTGAAGCTAAGGAAGCTGAAAAGGTAGAGAAACCCAAAGCTGAGGCTAAAAAAGAGGAAAAAGCAGCAGAGCCTAAGGCAGAGGTTAAGGAAGAAGAACAACCTGAAGCTGAGGCAAAGAAGGAAGAAAAGGCAGAGAAAGTGGAAAAGCCCGAAACAGAGAAAAAAGCTGAGAAGAAGGAAGAACCTAAAGCTGAGAAAAAGGTAGCTGAGAAAAAAGATGAGAAAGCCGAAGAAAAACCTGCTAAAGAGGAGAAAGCTGCTAAACCTAAAAAAGAAACCAAAGCCGCTAAAGAGAAAAAGGAAGACGAAGATGCAGAAGAGAAGAAAGATGGCGATGCTGAGGCGAAAAGTGAAGACGATAAGAAAGAAGCCAAATAATCTGGTGATTTCTTCATCATAAATTAAAGGCTGATTTGCGGAGGCATTTCAGCCTTTTTTTATTGGATATCCTGCAACCAATTGATCAAAAATTATCTTTGCACAAATAAATTTCCTATGGCTTTTACCGTAACGATTTTAGGCAGCAGTGCAGCAACCCCAACTTCCAAACGCAATCCCTCATCAATACTGGTTAATATTGACCATACCTACTACCTGATGGATTGTGGTGAGGGAACGCAAATGCAACTCAGGAGGCTCCGGTTTAAACTTCAACGAATCCGGCACATTTTTATCAGCCACATGCATGGCGATCATTTTTTTGGATTGGTGGGACTCATATCTACTTTTCACCTGCTTGGCCGATCAGAAGAGTTGAATATTTACGGACCTGAACAGTTGCAGCAAATCATCGAAATACAATTAAAAGCTTCACAAACCGAATTGATGTTTCCTGTTAAATTTCATGTTACCAATCCTGAATCTCCTGAAATCGTTTTTGAAACGGATGAGCATTATGTAAAAAGTTTTCCATTGGATCACAGGATTGAAACAACCGGATTTGTTTTTGGGGAAAAGCTAAAGCCCCGGAAAGTGAAAAAATCCTTTTTGTTCTTTGATGAGGAGATTTCGGTGGAAGATATTCTGAAGATCAAGGCAGGGGCAGACTTTACTTCAAAATCCGGGAAGGTTTATAAAAATGAAGAAATTACCAACGACCCGCCGGTGCCTGTCAGGTTTGCCTATTGTTCCGATACACGATATTACGAGCCGGTTATCCAACAGGTAAAGCATGCCGATCTGCTATATCATGAGGCAACTTTTATGGAAACCATGAAAGCAGTTGCTAACGAAAAATACCATTCAACGGCTGGCCAGGCTGCTGAGATTGCGAAAAAAGCTGAAGTCAAAAAATTGTTGCTGGGGCATTTTTCAGCCCGTTATCGCGAATTGGATGAACTGCTTGAAGAAGCCAAAAATATCTTCCCTGAAACCGAGCTGGCACTGGATGGGGTTACGCATGAGATTAGCTAAGGTTTTTTCTTATATATCATTTCGCTAAAGATCAATCCAATTTTCTATTCTGATATTTTCTAAGCGTTGAAATTCCCTGACATTCCTCGTAACCATTGTCATATTATTGGAAATTGCCGTGGCTCCAATCAATAAATCGAGGTCAGAAGTTATGGTTCCTTTGGTTTTGAGACGTGCCTTTTCTTTCGCATAAATTCTGATAGCTCTGAATACTGGCATGATAATAACCTTGTCGGCAAATGTTTCAATTACTTTGAGGTTTTTATCCTTGTTCATGCTCTTTTCAACTCCATAATATAATTCTGCAAGGGTAATTTCTGAAATAGCCACTTGTTCATATCCAACCTCATCAACTTTTTCTTTAATATTATCAATGCCTTTAAAATAATGAATGCAGATATTTGTGTCCAGTAAATATTTTCCTAAAATCCGCAAGGATTTTAATTAGACCAATCTTTTGTTGAGTTCCAGAAATATTAACATCGCTTAATTGAATGATCTAAAATTCGTCTAATTAGTTCAATTAGATGATAATAGGGAATACGCTTGCGGATTCGAGGTAGATCAATATTATGACATGATCCAGAAGTTAAAGCAACACTCATAAGGATGATCT
>CAYNDN010000530.1:0-1045 GCA_964395075.1 uncultured Lentimicrobiaceae bacterium
CAAAACTTTACTGGCTGCATCACTGATTTTTGCCCTTGTGGTTTTTTTGCTGGCGCCAACCATTTCCAATGTATTTTTTGATCGCCCCGACCTCACTTTTTATCTCAGCATTCTAATGATCGCCTTGCCATTTAGTGTGATAATTATCGCCATCAATAATACATTTATCGGGCTAAAACTGGTAAAATACCAGGTAATCCTGGCCAATATCTTAACACCCCTTTTGTTCTTTGCTTTAATATCCGCCACTTTTTTGCTAGGCTACAGGCTGGAAGGATTGATCTGGGTGCACATCTCCATATTCATTATCATAACCATTGCAGCCTGGATACTGTTCCGAAAGCTTTACCAATCAAAAACAAAACACATCACACCAAAGGTTGATAGAAAGGAAATCTGGGACTATAACCTGCCGGTTTATATATCGCAGTTTGCCAATACCGCTTTTCGTTTCAGCCCGATTTTCATTATGGGATATTTCCTGAGCAACGAAGAGATTGCTATTTTTAATGTGAGCTATAAAGTAGGTGCCCTGGTTCTGTTCTCCATGTCGGCGTTCCAGATGATATTTATGCCAACCATTTCAGGGCTGTTTGCAACCAAAGATATTTCTACCATTTCGGGACTACTGAAAACAGTCACAAAATGGATTTTCACCTTTTCACTGATTGTTTTTGCGATGGTAATGGCTTTCAGTGAGTCCATTCTCGGCATATTTGGCAATGAATTTACCACAGGAACTATGGTGCTTATGCTCCTAATGTCGGGGGAACTGGTAAATGCCTCCACAGGTTTGATTGGTTCTACCATTTTGATGAGCGGAAGATCGCGGGTGGTTCTGGCCAACTCTATTGCTCAGTTTGCCATTGTGGCTGGCCTTGCATGGTGGCTCACCCCCATTTATGGCAACGTGGGAACGGCATTTGCTTATGCGGTTTCCCTGATCATCATGAACATCATGCGGCTGATTGAGCTTTACCACTTCGAAAAAATCCACCCTTACAAATTAAGCTTCTTCAAGCCATTAATAGCTACAATAGTAGGT
>CAYNDN010000530.1:1055-1596 GCA_964395075.1 uncultured Lentimicrobiaceae bacterium
AGCCAGTGGATAGATTTGAATATCTACTTGGAGATGATTTTTGGGTTTATTGTTTTTATGATAATTTTCATCAGCACCCTGCTATTACTGCGATTGGATGAGGATGACCGCTACATTCTGGGAACCATTTTGGCTCAAATAAAATTCAGGAAGAAGTAAAGCAAAACCCGCTATTTTATCCGTTGTCTCAACGCCTCAAAAGTAACTATTGCTGCCGAAGTGGAAACATTCAGTGAATCGGCGATACCAGCCATGGGAATGATAATGTTTTGATCGGAAGATACCAGCCATTGCTTCGACAGCCCGGTAGCTTCGGTACCCATCACGATGGCTGATGGTTTTGTAAAATCAATCTCAGTGTAGGGCTTTGAAGCCGTAAGTGCCGTACAACAGATTTGAATTCCACTATTTTTTAGAAACGAAATCACATCTTCTGAGCCTGCAACTGCAACAGGAACCGTGAACAAACAACCCACCGAGGACCTGATCACATTGGGATTATAAATATCTGTTTGTGCATCGCAAACAATTACCGCATCCA
>CAYNDN010000530.1:1606-3868 GCA_964395075.1 uncultured Lentimicrobiaceae bacterium
GGCGGCATCGGCAGTACGGAGAATGGCACCAAGATTACCCGGTTTTTCTAAGGCTTCCAGCACAAGTATCAGCGGATTTTCTCTGAGTTTAAGCTGATCCGGTCCGTGCTCCTTTTGTTTGGCCACAACTAATGCCCCATAGGTATTTCCGCGGTAGCTGAGCTTTTCGAATAAATCGCTGCTGAGTGAAAAAACTTCTGTATCGGGATCAATAATAGATGCTATCGTATTGTGGCTGATCATTTCAGGTACAAAAAACACCGATTGAAAGCGATAGTTTTTTAAACGGGCACGTTCAATTTCTTTCGGCCCCTCCAGTACCAGTAGTTTTTTGGCCCGCCGCTCACGGGGTTTCTGCAAAAGCCTGATGCTGTTTATTTTCGGGTTTTTTGCACTGGTGAGATGGTCTTTTATTTTAAGCATGTGTAACGCATTTCTATTTCCTGTTATTTATTCCTCAATCTCATCAATATGAGTTTCTAAAAAACATGCTGACAAATATAATATTGAAATCAGATACATTTTACCTGATTATTTCATAAACCTGTTGTTTTATGAATTTATCACCGAAGGCCGAAAATATTTATTTTAAATATTTTCGGGACCTAACCATTTTCATTCATGCTCAGTTTAATTCCATGCATGCCGTCAATTCAACATGAGATAAAATCCTGACAGGAAAGGGCTTGGTAAAATTATAAGCTTCATCAATAAACTAAGGAGACAATACCTTCATGGTAAAATTCATTTTTTGTAGCCAAACAATTGTGTAAATTGATTGTTAGAAACATTTAATTATTTACATATTTAATTTAGTCATCAAATCAATCACCAAATAATGATGCCGTAAGAATAGACAACAATTAAATTTTTTACGTAAACCACATTAATAATCTTAGATAAACATTTTAATCATTAAACTCCATTTTTACTATGAAACTGATGTACAAAACCATTATTCGCTCATTACCAGTAATTATTTTTTTAATCACTGGTTTAACGTATTCTCCAGTTTTTGGACAGCAAAAAAGTGCACATAATTCTTACACCCCGGAGGCAATCAGTGATGCTTTTGTGAGGCATGCTGTTACACCGGAAGAAATGATTGAGCGTGCCAAACACCATCTTTACGTGCAGGGAGAAATCGTTGTGGCTGTTGAGCTTGAAGCCTCAAAACCAGAAGCAATTCTGCAAATTCAGGAATATGACTGGGCACAATTTTTTGGAAGCCAGGAGGTAACCCCTATCGCTTATCTGATGACAAAGCAACAATCGGAAAGTCAAAGTGTATCGCTGGTGCACTTATCGCTTCCAAATAATATGGACGTCTTTGAAGCCATGCGAATTTTGGATGGGTACCCCGATATCCTTTGGAGTGCTCCTAATTTTTATTTTGATGGAGACCCCCGTGAAATCATTCCCAATGATCCCAGTTATGGTAACCAATACCACCACCCTTTAATGCAAAACGACCTGGCCTGGGATTTCACCTATGGCAATCCTGATATTGTAGTAGGCGTTACTGACGATGGTGTTGAGACATCACATAGTGACCTGAATACAAATATTTGGGTAAACCCCGGGGAGATAGCCGGAAATGGAATTGACGATGACAATAATGGTTATATTGATGACGTAAATGGTTGGGATTTCTCTTCAGGAAACAATGACCCCAATCCAAACTCAAACGGCGATGATCATGGAACGCACGTAGCAGGCATTTCTGCAGCGCGGACCGATAATGGAATCGGGGTTGCTGGCGTTTCAGGACATTCAACTATCTTACCTTTACAGTTCTATGGTGTTGGCCCATGGACAGCCACAATTATCAACGAAACATTTACCTACGCTGCTGATAACGGAGCAAATATTGTTAATACAAGCTACAACATCAACAGTTGGGTTGGCGACCCGGTATTTACTGCCGGTATGCAATATATGCACGATGCCGGTGTGTTACACTTTAATTCCGGAGGTAATGGCAGCGAATTAAATCCTGCCCGACAGGCTTTTCATCAAACACTGCTGGTAGTGAGTACAACATCTACGGATGCAAAAAGCAGTTTTAGCAATTATGGAACCGGCATGGATATTTCTGCTCCGGGTAGCGATGTATATTCTACTGTAACCTCGAACGGATATGGGTTTAAATCAGGGACAAGTATGGCAGCACCTAATGCCGCCGGTGCAGCGGCTCTGATATGGTCGGCCAACCCGGGCTGGAACAGCTACCAGGTGGCGGCACAATTGTTAGCCACTGCC
>CAYNDN010000531.1:0-3860 GCA_964395075.1 uncultured Lentimicrobiaceae bacterium
TGTGAGTGTGGATTCGCGCATGCCTGTGTAAACGTAAGGTAAAAGGTTGTAGCGAAGTTGAATGTAGTTTCTTGCAATGCGCTCGGTTTGTTCACCAAAAACCCAGGGCTCGGCACTGGCTGTGTTAATGGCTGTGTGGCCGCGGAAGAACGGTGTGAAAGCCCCGATCTGTACCCAGCGTGCAAACAGGTCAGGTGTTGCGTTACCGCCAAAACCGCCCACATCCGATCCTGTGAACGATACACCCGAAAGTCCCAGGCTGTTCACCAGCCTTACCCCCAATAACATGTGTTCGTCCGTGGCCTGGTTGTCGCCGGTCCAGATGGCGGTGTAGCGCTGCAAACCTGCAAAACCTGCCCGGGTGATGTTCATCGGGCGGCGGCCGTTCATCAGCCTTTTAGTGCCTTCGTATGTGCTTCTGGCCATTTGCATGCCGTACATGTTTTTGGCTTCCCGGTAGGTGGTTTTTTCGCCCTCCCAGATAAATTCTATCAACGATGGCGGCTGTTGTCCCCAGGTGGCAATCTCGTTCATATCGTTCCAGAAACCATCAATGCCGAGGTTCACGTATCCCATAAATTTTTCGCCCCACCAGGTGCGGGTCTCCGGATTTGTGAAATCGGGGAAATGACACCACCCGGGCCAGACCTGTGCGGTCCAGGGTTTGCCATCAGGATATTTTACAAAATGATCGTAGGCAATGCCCTCGTCATAAGCCTGGTAGCCTTCTTCAACTTTTATTCCTGGGTCAACAATTACAGCTGTGTGAAAATCCAGGGCTTTTAGTTTTCCCAGTAAATCTTCAGGATTGGGGAAGTTTTCCGGATGCCAGGTGAAGATTTTGTAGCCATCCATGTAATCGATGTCGAGGTAGATCACATCTGCCGGAATTTTCTTTTGCCTGAAGGTAGTGGCAATATCCAGAACCTCGGTGTCTGGCGTATAGCTCCACCGGCACTGCTGATATCCCAGCGACCAGAGCGGTGGCATTTCCATCCTGCCGGTAAGCCAGGTGTATGATTTGATGATGTCCGCAACTTTTTTATGATAAATGAAATAGTAATCCATTTCGCCATCATCGGCAGAAAAATAAGAGAATCTGTTGTTGGAAGCTGCAAAGTTGAAAACCGTCCGGTGGGAGTTGTCCAGAAAAATGCCGTATTTCAACCCATTGTGCAGACCGATGTAAAATGGAATAGAAGCATACAGCGGGTCGGAGTTGTTGTCGTAATGCGGGTTATCCGTATTCCAGTTTTCATAGGCTTCACCGCGTTTATCCAGGTGTCCGGTTTTCTCGCCGAGGCCTAAAAATTTCTCTCCTTGCTGCAGGGTTTTATAGGTGGTTACTTCCGACCCGATCCATGATGTCCCAAAATCCGGGTCGTCCTGGCTGATGATTTTTCCATCTTTGGTTTTAAAAGTAAACCTGAGCGGCTCTTTGTTTACAAAAAGGTCCAGTGAATCGGTGCTGATGAAAAAGGTGTCGTTGTCTTCACCGTAATCAAAATTTCCGCGGATCATCTCACCCACAACGGCATAAGAAAAGTCGGGACCAAAATCTTTGGCAATGCGGATTCTAAAAACATTGGGTGAAAAAATGGTTACGATGGCCGTGCCATTGGCCGTAGTGAAGGTGAAGGTTTGTTTCACCTTATTTTTATCCACTTTGGTTAAGTTTCCCAGCGAATTGTTGAGGTTGTTTTGTGAAAAGGTTGCTGTTGTCAAAATGAGCAAAATTATGAGTCCGATTTGTTTTTTCATAAGTAATTCGCCGGGCAGTTTGAACTGCTGATGGTTAAATGGAAGTGTGAAAAGCTTTGTTTATTTTGTGTAGATTCTGTATTCCCAGGGCTTCAGTTTCAACTGGTGGTTTTCCGTAAAGGTTACCTTATTTTTCTTAAAACCATCTGTGTATTCACCGGCAAACCCATTTCCCGAAAGTTTTATCTCCACTTCATCACCCGATAAATTTATGATGGTAAACACGGTATTTCCATTTTTGGATCTCGTAAATGTTACAACCTTATCTTCGGATGAATTTTTTACCGGAATATATTCTCCGCCAAAATCACCATTCCATAAGGCTTCATTTACTTTTTTCAGGTTGAGCAAAGTCCTGTATAAAACTTCAAGCGGGTAGTCTTTCCAGTCAACGGGATCGCGTTCAAAAAACTCCAGGGCTTTTTCATTGGCCGATTCCTGTCCTGTGTAGATCAGGGGCATACCGGGTACAGTTGTCATTAATACAGCAAAAGCATCACGGCCTTCACCATAGCGCTCTTCGGTTGTTCCGTTCCACGAATTTTCGTCGTGGTTGGTGGTGAAATTCATTTTATAGGCTCCGGCTGGCTTTTTGGTTTTCAGTTCTTCAAAATACCGGGTCACCACATCGGCTGTGGTATCTCCTTTGGCAATCAGATTGCTCAAATGATGGAAATGCCAGCCATAATCCATATCGAAGGCATTCACAAGCAATTCCGGTTTTTCGGCCTCTGCCAGCATAAACACAGGTTTGATTTCATCCAGTGCAATGCGCGCCTGGTCCCAGAATTCAGTAGGTAACATGCCTGCAACATCGCAACGGAAACCATCAATATCAACTTCGCGAACCCAAAATTCCAGTTCGCCAATCATGACATCCCAAAGTTCCCTGTTTTCATAATCAAGTTGAACAACATCGGCCCAGCCATAGGGTGCATACATCTGGCCTGTCGAATCCAGATCGTAATATTCAGGATGCTCAGTAACCCATGCATGATCCCAGGAAGTGTGGTTTGCCACCCAGTCGATAATGAGTTTCATACCCAGATCATGGGCCAGTTTTACCATATTTTTAAATTCAGTGATGTTGCCAAACTCCGGATTAACAGCAGTATAATCCTGCACCGAATAGTAACTGCCAAGGCTTCCTTTGCGGTTTTCCTTTCCGATGGGATGAACAGGCATAATCCAAAGGATTTCAACACCCATATTTTTTAATCTTGGCATGTGTTTCATGAACCCCCTGAGAGTACCTTCCTGAGAAAATTGCCTGATGTTAACCTCGTAAATATTCGCATCCTTCGACCATTCAGGGTGAACAACCTGGCTGGTTAATGTTTTTACTTCAGGAGTTGAAACCTGCTTTTCCTCCTGTTTTTCAGTGTTGGTGTTGCATGAGGCGAAAATGATCCCCATAACCAGTAAAATCAAAAAGTGCTTTTTCATTCAGTAGATGTTTTAATTATTTCAAAATCTGCAAAGTCATCACATAAGGATTTGACTATTTTTGGCAAAAATAATCGAAATATCAAATTTTTCTGTCTGATGAAACCTGATAATTTTAAGCCTGAATTACTTGATTTGGTGATGCGTGATGACGACTTCGTGATTTATTACGACGGCAAAGCGATGAAGACTCCGGGAGGTAAGTTGTTTGCTCATTCCAATGCACGGGTACTCAAGCATATTTTACTGAAGCTTAATTTAAATGCTTCGTCGGAAACTGGTGGATTGAACAGTGTTTTTATTTTTGATTTTCTTCAGGATGAGATCCTGAGCGGGAATGATTTTGTTGCCGATAATTTTGATGCCTTTTACGACCATGATTTTGTGATTGCCGTCCGTTTGGGAGATAAGTCAGCCCAGGGGCGATCCAGGAATTTGGCAATTGATTATCTAACTGAACATCCCTACCTGATGAGTCTTGTATTTTGGAGTAGTTCAGTGACTATGGAAGGTTTTAAAAGTTTTCTTGCCGGAATTTCGGATGGGGCTGCTGATGAAACCAAAGAGAAGATTAAAGCACAAATCAGGCGGCAGTATGATGATTTATCCAACGAGCAAAAGGCAGGGATCAATATGTTGTCGATGAATCACAA
>CAYNDN010000532.1:0-3859 GCA_964395075.1 uncultured Lentimicrobiaceae bacterium
TAAAGGATCTATGGAGTGTGCAGCTCCATTTTGGGCCAGTGTTGTAGGAAATGACAACGGATTGCCCAAATTTTCAGGGGCATCGCCAAAGTCGATCCCTTCAGGAATTTCTTCTATCGAAAGATTCAAACAAGCATTTGCAACTATAGTGCATGGGTCTGCCGGATAGGCTGAAAGGCATAATTCGGCCCCACCGTTGTTCAAATCATTCGCCCCTGTCGAATAAACCGGAAGCAATAATGTGGGATCGTTGAATGTACCATCACCGGAGGAAGTCCAGATCAGTGTGGTGTAGTGCTGTGCCGAAGCGCCTGTAATTTCAAAATCATCGCCCGATGAAATGGTTGCATCCGGCCCTGCATCTGCCTGAGTCATTTTACGAATGGAAAGCATAAGGCAATCGGTAGCCTGGGTTGTACCATCCGGTCCAATGGCCGCAAGGCAAAGTTCAACGCTACCTTCCATTATATCGCCTGTTCCGGGATAATAAACTGTTTGCAGGAGTTCTGCATCATCAAAAGTTCCATCTCCTGACGAAGACCATTCCAGTGCGAAATAACCGGAAGCGTTGGCTGCTGTAGTTGTTAAGGTCTGGTTTTCACATATTGTTTCATCAGTGCCGGCAGCTACTTGTGGGACGGTATTTCCAACAGGAAAGCCAAATGCTCCGGTTTCGCCTGGAAGCGCACCAATAAATGAGGTTTCGCCGGTTTGTTTGTTCAGTTTTCGCAATTGGGGCCCTTGTTCGTTGTTATAGGCGGCAAGGTATATTTCGTCGCTGTTGGGGTCGTAGCCCATCCCCTGAGCATAATTTCCGTCGAAGCCAGCCGGCCCCAGTGAGGTTATTTCGTTTAATGCAATATCCACAACATAGGTGGAGTCGCTTTCGATATCAAAAACATACAGATTCCCGGATGCATCAAAGGTGGAACTGATTGCGGCCTGCAGACCCAATCCGAAAAGTTCTTCGGTATCTCCGGTAACGGGATCAACGCTGTAAAGCACCGAACCAAGTCCATCCGTGGCAATGGCATAAAAGTTTCCTGTGGATTTCTCCACAATCAGGCTGGTCCAGATGCCATCAACAAGCGGAACGGGTAAATCCGCCACCAAATTGGTTTCTCCGGTCATGATGTTGATTGTCCTGAGTTTGTTTTCAGGATACTGAATTACCCACATAAGCAGGCTGTCGCCGGGTGCAAAATCCCCGCAGAAAGTCTGGAAGTTCACGGTATCAGTAACATTGAAGGTGGTGGGCACATCTATGTCAAAGTTATAAATCTCCCGTGTCCAGGCATTGTGCGCCCAGGCAATGCTACCACTTTCCGGATTAAAAACAGGCTGCTGTGCCGTTTTTAATCCTTCCTGCCATAAGTTGTATTGCTCGTTTGCTGCCGTAAGTTTTAGCCGGTCAGGATTTTCATCTCCCGTAGCTGTTGCCTGGAATGGTGAAATCCAGGTAAGTGCAGCAATGATAATCATTGGTAAATATATTTTGATTCTCATGGTTAGTCCTTTTAATTGAGGTTAAAAACATCTTAATAACACCAGGGTACACCGGAGTTGTCAGGCTGTTTTCAGCATAACAGCCCCGTGCCCAAGGCATTATTCATGGCTGATTTTTACCAATTTCCCTTTCCTTACAATTCCGGATTCAGGGTTGGAGAGAACCACAAAATAAACACCCTCATCCAAACCGCTGATATCCAGTATGATGGAGCCTGCTACAAAATTCACCTCATAATCGGCACACAGCTCTCCACTGATGTTATAAATATTTAAGGTGCCATGCTTACTATCATCACTAACAAGTTGTATTTCAGCAGTCCGATCTGCAGGATTTGGGAATACGTGGAGATAAGTATCTTCAACACGCTTTATGCCGGGCAACTTTGTAACCTCAGGCATCTGAGGCATTTCGTAATAAGGATCACGAAAACCGGAAATATTGTTCAGCATCGAAATGGCGTAGTTTTTAAATTTTTCACCGGTAGTGGTTAGTTGCTCAAGAGTGGCTATTTCTGCTTGCGACAAACCTTTCCAGCCGGTTTGCTGCACTTTCAGGTCGATGGATGCCAGTACCTTGAACTGTTGATGCTCTAACTCCGTGGGATTGTATGCTTCGAGATGGTTTGTGGCCTTTTCATAATCTGCCTTACCGTAATAATATTGGTATTGAAGCAAAGCCTTTTCATCTGAGGTTAGTTTTTCGATTGACAACAGCTCATCCAATAAAAATTCATCCGTTTCGGCAACTGAGGCCAAAATGGTAGCAGCTCCGGAATAAGGATATTCCATTGATTTTAATGAATTTTGATAATCGGGTTGTAAGCTATAATTGCCTCCACTTCCGGCAATGTATTCAAGCAAATCATCAAAATTATCACAATCATAATTAATATTCAGGTTACCCTGCGATGGCATATTGAATATTTGCCGTCCACAGGAGGCTGTGGAATGATAAGGGTTGTTGCTTGTGATTTGAACCTGAGGGAACGAAATATTGAACATCCCAAAGTTATCAGCCACATCAATGGTTGAATTACTTTGTATGTCAACAGCGGAATTATTGTTGCTCCAAAGGGTGTTCAACCCGGGATCGGCTGCTGTACCGATATCACCTGAATAATTGATGACATCAATCCCGGCCGTGTTATAATTGTACAAAAAGTTGTTGCGGATCAATGGAAGCGGGTAGTTCGTTCCGCTGCCTCCCAGCCCTATAAAACTCATCGAAACATTACAATCTGTAAAACAGTTGCTCGAAATTTCAGTGGGCGGGTTGAGGTAATAACCGATCAACCCAAAGCTATTGGTCATGTTTCTCATGGTCACTGTATTGCAGGTAATATAGCCCGCACTGTTTTGAGTTTCGAATACCCATATACCGGCAGCACTTGTATTGTTAATGGTATTGTTGCTGATCTGATAGTTGGCCGATGCACTATTGAAAATACCATAGTTAAATCCATCTATTACATTTCCCATGATACTCAGGTTATTGGTTCGGGCTATGTACATGGCTGTAAACACCGAAAACTGATCGTAATTATTGGATATTTCATTGTTGAGAATTTCGATAACCGGTCCCTGATTATTTACGGCAAAGATGGCCGTAAAGTTGCCGCTGATTCTGCCGTTCAGTTCAATCTCATTGTTTTTAATACTGGTATAGGAGGTCTGCCCATAAACATAAAACGGCAATCCGATATCGGTGAAGGTGTTTTCGGTGTAGATGCCACCACCTGTTAATTGATGGATACCGAATGTAGATGGCAGCTCATAACCCATGGAGTTGATGAATTCGTTATGGGAAACCTGTTTTAAAAAATTAGCTGAAACAGATGAAATGGCGTATGTTGTATTATTGTTTACGAATGAATAAGCCGAATCGCATGCAAAATCCGGGAAGAAATCATCAGTTACAAATCGGTTTCCTGATATGGGATGATTAAACGCATTATTGTATTCCACCCGCACTCCATGATTACAGTTGGAGAACAGATTGTTAGAGATCACCGCATCGGATTCATTTTTGAAATAAATTGCTGCTTCGGCATTTTTAAAAGTGGATTCGTTTAAGATGTTATCGAATTCTCCAGGTGAATCAAAAAGAAGTCCTTTCCAGCTTTTATCAATATCACAAGGCCTGAACACTGAATTGTTGGCCCGCAAATATCCGCCATTGATGAATTCGATGCCGGCACATTCCCCAAAAACAACATCCACATTGGTGATGTCCAGCATGGCATTATCCACGGTAACCATCACTCCATCAGCAATGTAATACTTATTGTCCCAAACCATATCGCTTGTATAGGTTATCGGAGAAGTGATATGAATAAATGTGGAATCGATG
>CAYNDN010000533.1:0-2404 GCA_964395075.1 uncultured Lentimicrobiaceae bacterium
CCGCTTGAAAGATAGATTAGTCCTGGCAAGCAAGGGTTGCTGTTTTTGAAATAATGTTTCCATTTTTATGATAAATAAAATGCACTGCAAAATTAGCATAAATACGGAAATTTGTTCAACGCGTTGTGCATTTATTTTGTTGACCAGTTTATGGCCTGTCATAAATTTAGCTGAAGAAATGCATGCAGCCGCCGGGAAAGGCCGGTGTGGGGGCGCAGGGGATAGCAGCTTTGGGATTCGGTTTACCCTGCAAAACGATTATCGCAGGATTTCAGTCGGAGAACATGACCCTGTTTGTCAACATCCTGAAATGTTCACGTGTCCACAAATCAAAAACCCTGTGATCTTTGATGAAGGGCTTTACCTCCTCAATAACTTTTGATATTTCCAAACTGTCAATTTTGGCATTCATCAATGTAACAAATTTATCTTCATTTAAACTTTCATTCCTTTCCAGGTCACCGCTTTCAATCATCCTTTGGCGCAGGTGATCAAGGTTAAGCCTGGTGTTTCTGCTTACGTACCACTCAAAATCGAACCAGTCCCTGCCTTTTACCCTGGTTTTCCATTTTCGGCAGAGCACGGCATGCATTTTACCGGCATAGAGGTTGGGTAAAGTCATCGAAACTATGTTGAATGTTACCGGCAATAGCAGTGTTTTTACTTCGGTACGAAAGTTCAGGGGTGGGTTGGTATCCACTTCCAGCTTAATTTTTAACTTTTTCCCGGGATGTACGCCTCTAAGCAGGTTCTCGTTGTTTTCGGCTTGTATGTTCAGGGTGTGAATGGATGTGTCGTTTTTTAAAAATGCTGATTCAATGCCTGACACATCCTTGTTTTCTGATCGCCTGGAGATAACTACATGTAATCCGAGAGCTTCAAATTCTTCGATAATATTTTGGAAATACATCTCAATATTAAAATCAGGATTTTTTTCGATCAGCGAAAAATCCAGGTCTTCCGAAAAGCGGTTCGAACCATACAATATTCGTAAAGCTGTGCCGCCATAAAATGCCGCATTGGCGAAAAAATTGCCCCGGTACAAGCCAAGCAATACAATTTCCTGAAAAATTTCTTTCAGCGCATTTATCAGGTCATTTTCGGTATCAATGGCATATTTCGCCAGCATTTGTTCGATTATTGTCATAGTTCCGACAGGTAATTGTACAACAATTTTATTTTTTTTGATTTTGTAATTTTAAAGTAATCCAATATTATTGCGGTGTCCGGATTTTTTATCTCGTCAATGTCAATCCTTAAATCATCTTCCAAAAACTCATGAATCATTCTTTTGGAAGTGAATGTGCAATCGGAAGTAAAATACATTTTATCGCAGAGTGCTTTTTCCTTTCCTGCAATTAGAAAGCTGCCAGCATTGGTTTTCTCAATTGAAATGCCTAAACCAAAAATAGCCGGATTGATTTGCCGGTACGAAAACACACCAATTGCTGTATTAAAAGTTCTGGAGCGTTTTGTGGTCATTGCAGTAACGGTATGAATTGCTTCCGGAATTAACCCGTGGTAACTCAGTGCCCAATCCACCGAAACATAAGAGGGGCCTAACAGGTTGTTGGATATTATTTCCTTTGGAATGTTCGCCTGTCTGCCCACCGGTTTATGTAAATACATTCCTCTTTTTAGCGGAACAAGGATGCCCTTCTCCATCAGCTTTCTAATCTTATCATTGATATTCAAATATCCTATGTTACTGAGTACGCTTTTTAAAGTAGCATGATCCATTACGCCACCCTGTATTTTCGCCATATTTTCTTCAAAGGCAATATCCATAATTACTAATTATTCATGTCAAATCTGATTTTTGAATATTTACTATGCAAGATTAGCAATTATTTTGATAGCACCTTGCATTATTATCTTTGAATTTGCTATTTAGGCTCTGCTGAAAAACCCCCATATTAATTTGATCAAGAATGTTTCGGTGCTCTGCACCTATTGAAAACACTCTTAATTATTTAAACTACAAAGATTTCGCCACTCTGTGGCTCGTGAATTGGTGCAGCGCACCGAAATCTTTGTAGCGGTGATTAAACGTGTTGAAAGTTCGGGAAGGTGCAGAGCACCGGAATATTAGTGCAAGGGTTTTTCACAAAACCAATAGAAAACCTTGCATTCTGATCAATATTTTTAATCATTAAATACAATATTATCAGACTTTTATAAATTTCTCAGCAAGCCCTATTTACATTTACAGCCTTCGGGGTTTGTTGTCCCGCCGAAGCGGGATTTCTCCAAATGGTCACCGATTTTGCAAAGTGTAACTATTTTAAATTTAATTGAATTAAACAGCAGTAAATGAATGTGTTATTAATAAAATTGTCAATTTAAAAAATGGCGGCAGCTTTTTGTTTTTTTTAATCAGTACTTCTCCCAGAAAAATAAGGCC
>CAYNDN010000533.1:2414-3851 GCA_964395075.1 uncultured Lentimicrobiaceae bacterium
TGCCAGCCGCAGGCAGGTAATAAGGTAAAAATATCAAGAGTCGCATTTTACTAAGGTTAAAAAGTTGGAAATAAGGTTTTTATAATTCCAACTAAACCTTATCCGTTATCTTTAAACCTTAGTAGAGATGCTAAAACAGTGAAAAGATAACCTTATTACCTTAGTAAATAAACGATCGGCCCAATAACCGAATATTGAAAGAGTAACTGTTTAAATCCCCGCAATATACTCGGTGAGGTTTTGAAAACTTTCGAGTCCGGTTTTTTTGCGGATTTTGGAGCGTGTAACTTCAATGGAGGCGTGGGTGGAATGTAGCAGAATGGCAATTTCTTTGGTGTTCAGATTCATTTTCAGGAAAGTGCATACTTTTTTTTCGGTGGGTGTAAGATCAGGATGCATGGCATCAAGGCGTTCGTAAAATCCGGCATGAACATCCCTGAATTGGGTTTCAAAAATCGTGAGAAAATCATTCTCATAGTCCGCCTTGTTGATTTGGATGATTCTTCTTAGCGCTTCCACTCCGTCTTTATTCAGGAAGGGTATCAGGCTTTTCAATTCGTGCAGCATCTCCTCGTTCCTTTTCTGATAATTTGCCAGGTGGAGAGCAGCAATGGCAAGTTCTTTTTTATTCAGGTCGAGTTCGGTTTGTAAGCGTTCTTCCTCCTGTTTCCGGATGGTTTTGTTGGCACTTGAAATCCTGAGCATAGTCTTGGTACGTGCGAGCAATTCGGTTTTGTCAATGGGTTTGCGGATGTAATCCACCGCGCCCACCGACATGGCTGTTCTGAGGTCGCTGGGCGACAACATGCACCCCGACACCATAATCACCGGAATATTGCGCAAGGCCTCTGTTGCCTGCATCTTCGCCACCAATTGCAGCCCGTCCATCACCGGCATTTCCCAGTCGGTGAGCACCAGGTCGGGAACCACTTTCTGCGCCACCTGAAAAGCCATTTCGCCATTCAGCGCCTGAAACAACTCGAAAGGCTCGCGCGATTCGATGTAGCACTTTACAATGTTTTCCAGGGCTGTGGGTTCATCATCAACGATCAGTATTTTTTGTTTTTCCATTTTCGGCCAATTTTATCAAACGGTCCAATTCCTCAGTATTCTGAATGTAAACAGCGCTAAAAATATGAGAAATCCAATCAACCACGGCACCCTCTGCAGTCTCTCGTAAGGGGTCGAGCACTTCGTGAAAACGGGAAATCTCATAAATTTCAAATTTTTTTACCTGGTTCACTGCCTCTTTCAGCATTTCAATATCGGTTTCAGTAAGCAGCATTTTATTGGAGTTATCGGGCGGTGTGATTTCATTTTCTTTTAGTTGGCCGGAATTTGAAACCAACGGAATGGTGAACCAAAAATCAGTGCCTTCCTCCGGGTTGCTGCTTACGCCGATAGTGCCGCCATGCGCTTCTACAGCCATTTTGCAAA
>CAYNDN010000534.1:0-3849 GCA_964395075.1 uncultured Lentimicrobiaceae bacterium
CCGGAAACGCCACCACATGCGAAACAGCGGAATAACTCAGATCGTTCCAGGGTGTGTTGTTTTCGGGCTTTTGCTGCGGCAACGTTTTCGGGGATGATTTTGTGCAAGCCGGAAAAGTGATGGTCCCCACATCTGCGGAAGCAACAAAATAAGCTTTGCCGGGCCGCAGGTTTTCGAGGGTGTTGATGTTGTAGGCAGGCCAGTAAATTTTTGTGCCGGCCACCTCTTTTACAATTTGCAAGTTACTGAAGCCGGAGAATAAATCCTCCACGTCGGCAACGCAACTACTCAGCACCGGGATTAGATTCCAGCCTTCGCCAATTGCCAGTTCCTGCGCCGGAATTTTCGTGCCGGTAACGGTGAGCTCAAAAGCGTTTTCGGCTTTGGCCTGATAGCCCGAGAGGTAATTCCAGTTGCCCAGCGTGTTGACGCTTTGTGCCGGATAATAAATTCCCTCCATCGAAGCGAGGATGATCAGGTCGTTGACCGCCGGAGCGAAAAGTCCGTCAACGCTTTTGTTGAGCGGATCGATGTAGGTGGAAACACCGCTCCAGCCCATTGGAATATTCAGGATTTGCTGAAGATAAAAACTGTAAGGCTGCTGAAAGCCCTGGGTGAGGATTACATCGCCGCCGCTGAAAGTTTCGATTACCGGCTCGCCGATGGTAAAACTCAAGTTGATGTTTTCGGATTGGTACCAGCCGCCGCCGGTAGCGATGACGTGTTGCGCGTTGCTTTGCGAAATGCCGGCAATGATTGCCAGCGCAATGATGGATGATATTAAATGTTTCATAGCAAGATGGGATTGAAGTGTGTAATAATTTTGTTGGAGCAAATATAATTAAAATCAGTTTTTCCGGCTTTATCTAAAATTAAATTTCCTGAATATTAAATTATAAGGTTCCGCTTTCATTTTTGACACCTGACCCCCCGAAATTATTGGATCGGCTGCTTCTGGGTGGAATAATGGTGCGGCTTTCGATCGTTCGCAGGACATCGAAACGTCAAAGAAAAAAAATGTGTTTACTTCCCAAAAATGATTTTCATAACGGATTCCTTCTTGTCGCGGCTAACAGGGATTTCATTCTCACCAATTTCCAGTGTGTTGCCATATATCGAACCCACCTTTTCAATATTTACAATGTAGGATTTATGAACACGTATAAAACGGTGAGCCGGAAGGTTTTCTTCAAGATTGCGCAACGACTCAAGCACCACATGGTACCCGTCTTTACAAATAATCTTCACATATTCTTTTAAACCCTCTATAAATAGTATCTGGTCGAGTTTTACTTTAATGTGCTTTCCGTCAGCTTTAAACGATAAAAACTCCATTTCATCCGGCTTACTTTGCTGATTTGATATATGCATGCCCCCGAGCTCTATTTGTTCTTTGGCCTTGATAACAGCCTGCAGAAAACGCTCAAAACTAAAGGGTTTCAACAGGTAGTCAACGGCATCCAGTTCAAAGGCTTCCACGGCATATTCCGAATATGCAGTGGTAAAAATGGTGATCGGCTTATATTTTAATGCCCTCAAAAGATTGGTGCCACTCAGGGCCGGCATCTGTATATCGAGAAATAAAAGGTCAACCTGCCGGTTGTTGATGATTTCGATGGCTTTGAGTGGCGATTTTATCTTATCAATAATTTCCAGAAAGGGAACTCTGCCGGCATAATCATCGAGTAGTTTCAGAGCCAGATATTCATCATCTACAATTAATACTGATATTTTATCCATCTTGCAATAAGATTTTTAATTCGAGTTTAAACAAATTTTCCTGATTTGATATATTGATATTATGTTTTGCAGGGTAAATCATATCAAGCCGTTTCTTTATATTTTCAAGCCCCACACCTCCGGTCGCATCTTTTTGCTGATCGTATATATCTTTTGTGTTAACGGTTGAAAATATAAGTTCGGTGTTTTGAATATGAATAGTGATTTTAACATATGCTTCCTCACCGCTATCAAAATTTGTGTGTTTAAAACAGTTTTCTACAATAGGAATCAGAATCATGGGCTCAATAATAAAATTGTCGGGGCGGCCATTAATTTCCATGGTGATGTTAAGTGGGTTTTCACTTTTCATCTGAAACAAATCAATAAATTTTTCGATGTGTTCAAGCTCTCTTTGCAGTGGGACTTTCTTTTCGCGGCTGCCATAAATTACATATCTCAATAGATCGGACAACTTCAGGATCATCTGCGGGGTTTTTCCTGAATCTGTAATTGCAAGCGAATAAATGTTGTTGAGTGTATTAAAAAGAAAATGGGGGTTTATTTGTGCTTTTAAAAACCGGAGTTCTGCTTCATTCTGCCTTAGCTTTAGTTCGTGTTTAATCTTTTGCCGCTGCACCCGGTTCAAAACCAATTGATAAAATGTACTTATTAAAATGATAACAAATTGGGTTACAATGGATACCATCCGTAGTCTGCCCGGATTTGATGGAAAGGCAAACGCCATTGAAGAACTCTCAAACATGTTTAAAATAATAAAGCGCAGATATCCGGTAATGACCCCGAGAATGATTGCGCTGAAAAGGAAAGGAACCCAGTTCTTTTTTTCGAGTAGGCGGTTAACAAGAATTAAAGCATTAAAATAAAATGCCAGTGCAAGTACCAGTCCACTCAGAAATACCCTCAAAAATGCCTCTTGAAAAGGCATGAAATTGTAGGTTAATAGTGTAAACAGAATGATATACAACACCCAAAAACCAGTATGAAGAATGATATTGAACAAATTATTTTTCATCATATTTTTTACCTGATGAATTAAATTGCCCAAAAATAATCTGAGGTTCATAGTATTAAAAATATTTTCAACAACCGGAATACCGGATTCAATGATTGGCAAATATGGGGATTTTTTCGGCATTCGTGTAATCAATGGGTAATTTATGGCATTTGGTATAAAAAGTTTGCTGATCCGAAAACTGTCAATGATTTTTGCACCATCAACATTTAAATCAAAAGAATTATGAAAACACAACACTTGCTTTATTTAACCGGCGTAATCTTTATAATCGCCGTATTTTTAATGACTTCATGTAATAAAGATGAAGATGTAATCGTAAATGATGAAGTCACCGAAGAAGATGCTGTTGAAGTGGTTGAAACTGCAGTATCAGAAGAATCAGGCGGACTTACAGAACAAATTGAGAACGCTGCTGAAATTGCCAATTATGCCGATCCGGAGCAAAACCCAATGTGCGGAATGAGCTTTGACAGCACGATACTATTGACCAACGTTTCAGGATCTACAATTTTGTACAACTATGAATACCTGTGGAACTGGAACGTGCAATGCAACGAATTACAAATTCCTGAAAAGTTTAGTTTCAGTTATGAAATGGAAGGCTGGTACGATTCTCCACGTCTAAAATCTAACGATAGCGGTTTCAACGATTTTTCAATCGCAGGCCTGAGTATTTCGGATACCACATATATTTACAGCGGAACATACTCGAGAAATGGCAGCAATGAAATGAAAACCGGACTTCAAACTACTTTTAGCAGCGAATTAACCATTGTGATAAATGAGATTGTTTTAAGTAAAACTACCTGGGAAATACTTGAGGGCAGTGGTAATGTTAGCTTTACGGGTAAAACTTCAGGAGGAAAAAATGTAACATTCCAGGGAACCATAACATTCAATGGTGGGGATACAGCAACACTTAAATTTGAAAATGAATTCACCATCAACTTATAGCACTGTTTTGTAATGCGATTTCCGGGTGTTGCTACCTTATACACAAAAATCCAACTCGCTACAAATCAACAAACTGCTATTTATGGTTCCTGTCATTTTTTTTTTGACGCTTCGATGTCCGCTAAAGGGCGGACGAT
>CAYNDN010000535.1:0-614 GCA_964395075.1 uncultured Lentimicrobiaceae bacterium
TTACAACTAATATTCTGCCATAATTTGGCAGAATATTAGTTGTAAGTTTCTAAACACTGGGTCCTTTCTATCCAGATTAATGGCATTACGACTCCATTGTTTGAACATGAAAAGCAAGATAGCTGCCATGTAAATTTTGTTGGTTAGATAATTTTTGCGTTGTCGGGAAAATCTAAATTGTTAAGGTTGGAAGTGAGTTTGGGGGAAAAGCCATGTAACGCCTTCTTAATCGGTGTGTTAAGGATTTTTCCCGGATTTTCAAAAACATGTTCCTTCATAAAGCATTATTAAAGCAAAAAAAATGCTTTATGAAGGAACACTGGCCGCGGCCAGTAGCCGTGGTATTGGTGCAAATATAGCGCGAAAAATAAAATTTACCCAGTTTTCTACTCAATTCATTTTTCAGTTGATTACAGTTAGCACTTTTTTTCATTGATTTGCTGATATTGAACTTAATATTTGTTTGGTAGTGATTTAAAAATTTTGCAAAAGTAACCTTCGACTCAACTCCTTCCAAAAAATGAAAGTTTCAAACCTGGAAGTTACTAATTTTGCAGTCTGATAAAAACGGTATTCAAATGCAAAAACCTGAAATCACCAAAGATATTTACATC
>CAYNDN010000535.1:624-3808 GCA_964395075.1 uncultured Lentimicrobiaceae bacterium
GAGGAGCTGGTAAACCATTATCCCTTTTCGGTGCGATACCTTTCACAAAAAGGCATAAAGTGTATTGCCTGTGGCGAACCAGTTTGGGGTACACTTGAAGAGGCGGCCAAAGAAAAGCATTTTACGGATGAGCAAGTGGCGGAAGTTGTGGAAGAGATGAGGCAAAAAGCCAAAGCAGCATCAGGGAGCTAACCTTTTAATGTCCCATCCGCTATTGCTTTTTTCGTAAATGATCCGGTCGTGGAGCCGGCTTTCACGGCCTTGCCAGAATTCGAAGTAACGGGGCTTTAAAACATAGCCGCCCCAGTTTTCAGGGCGGGGCACTTTTTGATCAGGGTGTTGTGAACGCAGTTGTTCTTTGGCGGTTTCAAGTTCCTCCCGGTTTTTTACTACCGTACTTTGAGGGGAAACTGCAGCGCTAAGCCGGCTTTCGATGGGCCGGGAGTGAAAATATTGGTCGGAAACCTCAGCATCCACTTTTTCAACGGTGCCTTCAATCCGCACCTGGCGTTCTGCTTCCATCCAGAAAAAGGTGAGCCCGGCTTTAGGGTTCCCGGCTAAATGCTGTCCCTTGCGGCTGTGGTAATTTGTGAAAAATACAAAACCATCTTCGGTTACATCTTTTAAAAGTACCACCCTGGCACTGGGTTGATTGTCCTGGCCTGATGTTGCCAGGATAACAGAAGTAGGGTGGGGCACTTTGGCTGCGATGGCCTCATCCATCCATTTATTAAATTGTGTAAACGGATCACCGGACACAGATTGCTCATCCAGTTTGCCATGCAAATATTCACTTCGGATTTCCTGATAGGATTTCGTCATTCTGTATTAATAATCATCATGTTAATAAATAGCCACCATCAACCACGATAACCTCACCGGTGATGTGTGAGGAGGCTTCGCAGGCCAGAAAAAGCACTGCATTGGTAATGTCTTCGTGTGTTGCAATTTTTCCAAGCGGTGTGCGCTTTTCCACACTTTCAGCCAGTTCCGGTGCAAACTCCCGCAGGCGTTCCGAATCAACCAATCCGGGTGCCACTGCATTCACCCTGATTTGATAATCTGCCACTTCGGCTGCCAGTGATTTTGTGTAGGCAATCACCGCGCCTTTGGTGGCGTCATAATGAGCCGTTTTGCCAAAACCCGGATGCAACCCGTTAATGCTTGCGATATTCACGATATTGCCTCTGTTTCTTGATTTCATCAATTTTATCGCCCCCTTGCTGCAGAAAAACAGTCCTTTGTTATTCAGGTCGAAAACGGCATCCCAGCCGGCCTCATCCAGGTCTTCCTGCATGGATAGCCCAAATATCCCTGCATTGTTCACCAGAACGTCAACCCCACCAAAATGTTCATGGATTTTGGTAAATGCCTTCTCCGCTTCTTTTCCCTGTGAAATATCGCATTGGATAAAAAGAGAGTTCACATTATTTTCATAGAACTCATCCTGCAACAGCAATGCTTCCTTCAGGCTATGATTAAAAACCACAACTACATTTGCACCTGCTTCTGCAAGCCTTTGTGAAACTGCTTTTCCAATATTAACCGCCCCTCCCGTGATGACTGCGGTTTTACCTGTTAGTGAAAAAATCTCGTTGATTGGTTTCATGTTTTTGGATTCACGAATGAAAATATTTTTGAATTATGGTTTTGTGGTCCGG
The DNA here is from genome assembly GCA_964395075.1 of uncultured Lentimicrobiaceae bacterium. Lineage (GTDB taxonomy): Bacteria > Bacteroidota > Bacteroidia > Bacteroidales > 4484-276 > SABY01. The sequence continues at coordinate 2,286 of CAYNDN010000535.1, forward strand.
GTATTTGTGCAAGAGTTCTTGCTGGTTTCCCGGTATATAATCTGAAAACTCAAATCCGGGAGACATGGTAGTGCCGAAAAGAGCAAGCTTTCCTCCTGCTGCCAATCGCGTGCCCTGCCAGGTGTTTGCCGGGACAACCGCCTGTAACTGGTGGTTGTGTGCAATGTCTTGTCCAAGCACTATTTCGGTAACTTCTCCATCAGGTGAAATCCGGATTTGTTCGGCTGGATCGCCCAAATAAAAATGCCAGATTTCAGATCCGGGCAGTTTGTGCATTTCAGAAAAAGTTTCAGCTGTTATCAGGTAAAAAATGCAGGTGTCAAGCACGTGATCGATGTTATAACCTGCCGGAAGTGCCGATGGATGCAGTGTGTGTGCTGATCGCCAGGTTTCACGATAGTAGCCACCTTCGCCGGGCAGAGGTTGCAGGTTAAGCTTGCTGATGATTTCTTCTGCTGTCATAAATTCGATTATTTTTGTTTCATAACACAAAAACGTCTAAAGTAATTATTTCTCTTTTTATGAAACAAATTCAACTGGCAAACAAGCGGGAAAGATGGGGCCTGACCGTTTACGGAAAAGCATTGGTTTTCTTGGTTGTTGTCCTATTGGTTATAGGTTTTGTTGGAAATATCGTCCCGTTTTTATCTGCCGAAAAAACCATCGATGCAAAAATTCTGATTATTGAAGGTTATGTGCCTGATTATGCCTATCCCGGAATTATTGAACTTTTTCAACAAAAAAATTATGAGTTGATAGTTACATCCGGAACTTCTTTCGACCAGGGGCATTACATCGCAGGTGTTAAAACAGCCGCCGATCTGATCCGTAATTCGCTGATCAATTTAGGTTTTGATTCATCTAAAGTTATAGCCGTTCCCGTGCCACCTGAAATCTATAAGGATCGCACCTGGCATTCAGCACTGTATTCTTTTAACTATATCAAGGCAAATTATCCGGAAACAAAAAAAGCAAATATTGTTTCAACCGGTGTGCACTCCCGGCGCAGCAAGTATCTTTTTGATATGGTTTTTGAGCCTGAAATTGAGCTGGGGAACATTGTGATTGATCAACCCAGCGTACCCAAAAGAGGCTGGTATAAATCCAGCAGAGGGTTTAAAACTGTTTTAAACGAGTCGATATCATACCTTTATGTAAAGCTTTTTTTTTGGCCGGAACAAAATAACGAACCGACCGAACCAAAATCATAATTACTTGTTTTTATGCAAAGTCATTAAAACAGATAAATGATAAATGGAAAAAATTGGAATATTTTACGGCTCTACGCTTGGTAATTGCCGAAAGATAGCAGAAAAAATTCAGGCTGAGTTTGGCCTTGAAAATGCAGACCTGATCAGTATTGAAAATGTAAATCCGGATGTTTTTAAGAAATATGGTAATCTCATCCTCGGAACTTCAACATGGGGTGTGGGTGAAATGCAGGAGGACTGGGAAAATTTCGCCCATCAAGCCTACGTCGACGGCAACGGCGACGAGGTCAGCTATGTCCGCGACGCGCTCGG
>CAYNDN010000536.1:0-527 GCA_964395075.1 uncultured Lentimicrobiaceae bacterium
GGCTTTTATCCTGATGGCAGTATGGTTCACTTTCCGGGTAATCCGTACCAATAAGCCAGGCTCTTATGCCGGTGCAGGATTGATGAGTATGCTGGCTCTGCTTTCAAATCTAACACTCATTTATTCTGTATTGATTTTGCTTGTTTTGCTTGTGGTGGTCTCCATTATCAGAAATCATGAAAACATCAGGGCGTTTTTTCTGAGACTGGGATTATTTTTCATATTTGGGATTTTGCCGGCAGTGTGGTCGGTTAGCTACCTTTTCGAATTGAAATCGAGAGCCTTACTGTACTACGGCATTGAAGGCGGCTTTTGGGATGTTACGGTGAAAACGCTGGTATTCAATTCCATTAATAGTCAGTGGTTGCCGGCCTTGTATGTGGCTGCATTGTTTTTCTTCATTATTGTTGTGGCAGTAATCGTTTTATTTTTCAGGGCTCGCCGGTTAAACAACATTCTTACGGTAGATTTTGTATTGTATTATTTGTTGCTCGGGAATATTGGCCTGTTTGTGTTGCAGCATCACC
>CAYNDN010000536.1:537-3786 GCA_964395075.1 uncultured Lentimicrobiaceae bacterium
CTGCTGGATATAAAATATCCTGAGGATCGCATCGGTTTATTTCTGATCCCATATTTTGTGGGCAGTGTAATTTTTGCTTTTGATCGATTGCAGATTGTGTTGAATCATTCCGGAATTAAATACCTGTCTATTCCATTGCTTTATATCCCGTTAAGTTTCATGATGTCGGTTAATCTGACCCACATCACCTATTGGGAAAATATGGGAATTCCCGGAGGGTATTATGAAATCATCGACTCAGCGAGCCCGGACGAAGAAATGCCACCGGTGGTTGGCGGACACCGGGTGAAAAGGTCGCTGTTTTGGGCATACAAGAATTACCTGGATGAAGGCAGGCACAATTTGATGCATTATGCTGATTCCGGTGAAGCAACAGACGATTATCTCATTGTGAATTTAAAGGAACATCCCGGCTGGGAGTCCAATTATAAAATTATTGATTACGATAAACTTCGTAACATTCATTTGTTAGAACGCAAAATAAAAGTCCGCAGGGTTGAGCTTGCAGTTAATCAGGATGTTTCCACCGGCGATACGCTCAACCAAAAATTCCATTCATTGATTTCAGGGAATCTTGATACACTTGCGGGGAAGGATTTATTTTTTGGCTGGGATATGGCTCTTTTCTCGCCGGCAGTACCATTTCGGGGTGCAATAGTGTTGGATGTCCGTGATACCGCTGGAAACAGCATTTATTATCACGTCCACAAATTTTTCCGGCAGCGCAAATCCTGGGATGGAAGTCCACACAATGCCCTGAATGGTATCAAGTTTTCCGGTGTGCCGGCATCGGCGAAGCGTTTCAATTTGTACCTCTGGAATATTGAAGATCAGCCCTATTTTATTGGTGAGGGCCAGGCAAATGTTACCCTATTTGAGCAATAGATGAGCCCAGTCTAAAAAGCCAAATTACCCCAAATCCCCTAAAGGGGACTTTTTCAAATTGCTGATATTTAGCAGTTTCCCTTTAGGGATCGAGGGTAAAAACAAGAAAAATCAGTAGTTTGAAGGCTTTTTAGACCGGACTCATAGATGTTCCGACACATTGTGCTCTTCCTGCGCTTTGCTCTCCGCCCTCCCTCTATTTATTCCCCTTTTAAATTACTTATGTAAACCACTTATTTTTAAAATGATAAGACTATGTTGTTGCAGGTTTTTGAAAAGCTAAAGCCTAAATCCTTAATATTGTATTCATTAAACAAATTTCAGGATTATGACACACCAGATTATTTTCATCGTTGTTTTTGTGCTTACCATTGGCATATTTGCATTTACGGCCTCCAAAATCGCATCCTATTTTAAACTCACCAAACCTTTCCCGATTGGCGATATCCCAAAGCGTATTGGCATCATGCTTAAGGTAGCCATCGGGCAGACCAAGATTTTCAGGTTGCCGCTGGTCGGTTTTGCACATGCACTGGTTTTTTGGGGATTTATGATGGTGGCTTTTGGAAGTTTGGAGATGATCATCGACGGATTGTTTGGCATTGAAAAATCACTGGCCTTCCTCGGTGGGTTTTATGATTTCATGATGGCCATTGGCGATGTGTTTGCATTGTTGGTTGCAGTTTCTATTGTTGCTTTTCTGATCCGCCGCCTGCTGATGCATGTAAAACGGTTTTATGGCATTGAAATGAAAAAGGTGTCGAAAGTGGATGCCAACCTGGCCCTGCTCGCCATCCTGTTTTTGATGGTCACCCTGCTGGGCATGAACACCTACTACCTCGTGCTGCACCCCAACAATGCTGAGGGCATTTATCCGGTGAGCCACTGGATCATGAGCAACTTCATCGATTTTCATACCACCACAGCCTCGACCGCCCATTTCTGGTTCGAATTTAACTGGTGGGCGCACATCGTAACTGTTTTTGTTTTTGCCAATGCGCTGCCCTACTCCAAGCACTTCCACGTGTTTATGTCGGTACCCAACGTTTTCCTGAGTCGCCTGCACGAGCTGGGCAAACTGGACAACATGGAAAGCGTGACCAAAGAGGTGAAGTTAATGATGGATCCTGATGCCGCTTTTGCCGAGCCTGCCGAAGGCGAGGAAGAAGCCATGGAACGCTTTGGTGTGAAGGATGTTGAAGATATCACCTGGAAGAATTACCTGGATTCACTTTCGTGTACCGAGTGCGGACGTTGTACTTCAGTATGCCCGGCCAACATTACCGGCAAGTTGCTTTCGCCACGAAAGATCATGATGGATACCCGCGCCCGTATGAAAGAAAAGGGGCCGCATATGGTAAAAGAGGGTTTGGATTATTCCGATGATAAATCGCTGGTGAAAAATTATATTTCGGAGGAGGAACTCTGGGCATGTACTACTTGCAATGCCTGTGCGGAGGAATGCCCCATCAATATGAACCACCCATCGCTGATTGTGGACATGCGCCGCTACCTGTTTATGGAAGAAAGTGCTGCTCCCGGCGAGCTGAATAACATGTTCAGCAATGTGGAAAACAACGGTGCTCCCTGGCAGTATCCGCCCGAAGACCGCCTGAAATGGGCCGAAGAAGCGGAAATAGAACTGCCGCTGATGGCCGACGTTTTTGCACAGGGTAAAAAGCCCGAATATCTTTTCTGGGTTGGCTCTGCCGGTGCTTATGACGACCGCTATAAAAAAGTCTCCCGTGAGTTTGCTAAAATCCTGAACCACCTCAACATCGATTATGCCGTGCTGGGTGAAGAAGAAATTGATACCGGCGACTCAGCCCGCCGTGCAGGAAACGAGATGCTCTACCAGATGCAAACCCTCCAGATTATCGAAACTTTCAAAATGTACGAGGTAAAAAAAATCATCACCTGCTGCCCACACGATTATAATACGTTTAAAAACGAATACCCCGATTTTGACGGCAACTATGAAGTGCTGCACCACTCGCAGTTCCTGCAAAAACTCCTGGCCGACGGAACGCTGAAATTAAACTCCGATCAGTTTGCAGGCAAGAAGGTTACCTTCCACGATCCCTGTTACCTCGGCCGTGGCAACAACGAATATGACGCCCCGCGCGATGTGCTGGGTGCCATAAATTGCCAGAACGTAGAAATGAAACGCAACAAGAGCTTTGCCCTGTGCTGCGGCGCCGGCGGCGGACAAATGTTTAAGGAAGCCGAAAAAGGCGACAAGGAAGTGTTCATCGAGCGCATTGAAGATGCCTTAGAAGTGGATGCCGACATTGTGGCCACGGCTTGCCCCTTCTGCATGGTGATGATGACAGACGGCATAAAATACAAAAACAAAGAGGAAAG
>CAYNDN010000537.1:0-3780 GCA_964395075.1 uncultured Lentimicrobiaceae bacterium
TCCAAATATGGTGCAGATATAGCTTTTTGAGCTGATTTCTGGTTATTTCGGCAACCCGTTTCCAGATCAGGTGCTCGATGTTGTGAGACCGAAGGATTATTTTTGCTTTGGAATGTTTTCGGATTATTGGAATGTATGGTGTGATAAAAAGCGTTTCGAATTGAACGATATCGTAATCATCTTCCTCTAATATCCTGATGAGCACATTTTTGAAATTCTTGCTGATGAACCGCTGAACGTGATAGGATTTTTTGGTGAAAAGATTTAGCAGGGCATCCAGTGGTTTTATGGCCAGGTTGATGTAAACCGTTTCAATATTGGTTTTTTTGCGATAATACTGCGGCACATCCTTTACATCAATACCATATTTATTTGAGTTAATTGCCAGCACTTTCACACGGTGTCCTGCATCTGCCATACCTTCAATGAGGGCATTCATGGCAATGGGTCCCCCTTCTTTTGGCGGAAACGGAGATTTGTTACACAGGAAAAGAATTTTCATCGCATAGAGTTGTTTTCTATTTTTTCTTTCGCATTACAATCAGCCGTTTAAAGAATTTATTCCATGATTCGGCATCAAGAAGTGGAGCATCTGTTGTGGCTTTGTAAGTTAAGAAAATCCCGAGTGGAAGCAGAATCCCTGATGCCAGCCACATGGCTATTTCGGGCTGCAGAACCCCGGCCCGTGCATATTTTTCGCCGGTGATGGAGATGATGTGATAAATCACAAAAAACACAATCGAAACCACCACAGGCATGCCCAGTCCGCCTTTTCGGATGATGGCTCCCAACGGTGCCCCGATAAAAAACAGGATGAAACAGGCAATCGAAAGTGTGAATTTCCGGTGCCATTCTATGTCATGTTTACGAATTCTTTCGGCCCGCTTATCAAAATCACCAATACTGAATTCCAGGTTGTTCTTTGCTGACCTGGCAGATTGTAAGGCAAAATCGATGGCACGTTCGCGTGTGGTTTTGCTTACACTGTCAACATGGTAGGTTGTATCAGCATGTACAAAACCTTTGGGAAGGCTGTCTTTTTTATAGTAAAGTGTATCAAATTTGCTGAAAAAGGTAAATCGGCTGCTAACACTTTCGTTGAGTTTAATTTTCCGCAGGGCCAGTTCATCATCCAGCGAATCTCTGAAAACCTCAAGCTGCTCTAAGTTCATCATCTGGTAGTTGTTCCTGAAAAGATGTTCGTCGGTGCGATTTAATGCAAAATCCAGCCCACTGAATCTCCGGGTTTGCTCACTGAAATTGCTGCGCTGGAAAGGGCGGTTTTGTTTGTAGCCTTTTCGGTTCACGATGTCCTCATAATTATACCCGTTAAACAGATGAAAGATCAGGGTCGATTTATCAGGCGTTAGTTCCATTTTACCCCATTCGGCTGTGGTGAGTTTGATATTGCCCATGCGATCGTTGTGATTGTATATCATCACATCGCGTATGATATTTTTTTCCTGATCCTTTTTGTTGATCCGAATGGTAAACCCATCAATGCCGTTATAAAAAATGCCTTCCTTGATATTGAGGGTAAGTTTTTGCTGGCGAACATCATAGAGTAAAGAATGAAACTTAAGGTTGGCGATGGGTAAAATATTATTCGAAAAGATGAATGCTGCCAGACTGATGATAATTGAAAGCAGGATAAGCGGTTTCATGATCCGCCGCAGCGAAATGCCTGAAGCCTTGATGGCAACGAGTTCGTAATTTTCGCCCAGGTTGCCAAAAGTCATCAATGATGATAGCAGGATTGCAAGGGGAAGTGCAAGGGGAACAAAAGTTGATGAAGCATAAAAGAGCAGCTCCGTAATCACGTACCACTCAAGTCCTTTGCCCACCAACTCATCCACATATTTCCACAAAAACTGCATCACGAGAATAAACAGGGAAATAAAAAAGGTGAGTACCAGCGGCCCCAGGTATGATTTTATTATGAATAAATCGAGCTTTTTCAATCGTATGATTTAAATGTATTGCAAAGATAAAACTGTTGTCCGGATTGATTTTTAACGATGTTTTTCAAAAAATGGTCTTGACAGCAAGATTTTAATCTCCAAACTGTGACTCTCCATAAAATTCAATGTCTCTGTTCTTAAACATTACATGAAGTTTTATAATTTATCTTTGCAAGCTCAAAATAAAGACCGGATGAACCTTAAGGAAGTCAAAACAAAAAAGGATAAAAAACAATTCCTCGACGTTGCAAGAAAAATTTATGCCAACGATAAAAACTGGATAGCTCCGCTGGATGAGGATATTGAGTCCATTTTTGATCCTGAAAAAAATGGCTATTACGATGGGGGAGAGGCCATCAGGTGGGTACTGGAGGATAAAGACGGAAATTCTGTTGGAAGGGTGGCAGCATTTTACAATCGCAAAAAGGCTGAAACCTATGAGCAGCCTACCGGTGGAATGGGTTTCTTTGAGTGCATCGATAATAAGGAAGCCGCATTTTTCATGTTTGATGCTTGCCGCAAATGGCTCGAAGAGCGCGGTATGGAAGCCATGGACGGCCCTGTGAACTTTGGGGAGAACGATCAGTTTTGGGGGTTGCTCGTGGATGGTTTTGTGCAGCAAAGCTACGGCATGAACTATCACCACCCCTATTACCGTAAGTTTTTCGAGGATTATGGGTTTTTCAATTATTTCGAACAGATTACAAATCACCTGAATATGACAGTACCTTTTCCGGAACGATTCTGGAAAATTGCCGACTGGATTTCCAAAAAGCCGGGTTTCCATTACGAGCATTTCAGCATGGATAATGCCGAAAAATACATCCAGGATTTAAAATCTGTGTATGATGAAGGCTGGGCTGATCATGAGCACTACACACCCTTAAACGAAAAAGATATTCGCTCCGGCCTCGAAAAAGCCAAACCCATCCTGGATGAGGAAATCATCTGGTTTGCCTATTACGAAAATAAGCCTATAGCATTTTTAGTGATGTTCCCTGACGTTAACCAAATCTTCAGGCATTTTAACGGGAAACTCCATTTGTGGAATAAACTCCGGTTTTTGTATTACAAGCGCCGCAACGAAATACAACGAACCCGGATAACCGTGATGGGTGTAGTCCCGAAATTCCAAAAGCATGGCATCGAATCGGCGATATTTAAAAAACTAAGGGAAGTATTCGATCGCAGGCCACATTATAAAGAAGTTGAGTTGTCGTGGGTTGGAGATTTCAATCCAAAGATGGAAGCTCTGCACAAAGCCGTTGGCGGAAAGTTCGGTAAAAAGCACATCACCTACCGCAAGCTTTTTAAAGAGGGTGCCGCACCACAGCACGCCAAAACCCTGGGTTCGGAAAAAGTGAGGCCCACCTCCGCTTAAGATTCGGTGGAGAAACTGAGAGGTGAGTTGTGAGTGACTAAGGTGAGCGGCAGAGCCGCGGTAATCTTTATAGAAATTAATATCCTGAAAAAAACAGGCAGGTGCAGCGCACCGGGAATGTTTTATAAAAAAGTATCGGTGAGAAGTGAGAGTTCCCCAGTTCATCGCAGCATCCGCTTCGATTAAATATTTTCGCAGCATCTGCTGCTTTTGTGTGATCCCGATGTCTGATGTCAGATGTTTGATTCCGAAGTATCGGGATAAACTGCTGGAGGCAAAAATCTTTATTGGAAAATGATTTATCACGAACATCCTTTTTTGATTTTTTGAAGAAATTAATATTTCGTCCCTATGGGACTAATTATTTCAACGAATCTGCCTCTCTACCAATATATAGCCCCGCTGGGGCAGTCCTGTCAAGGGCAAAATATTGGTAGA
>CAYNDN010000538.1:0-2400 GCA_964395075.1 uncultured Lentimicrobiaceae bacterium
GAATGTCATTTCGACTGAGCGAAGCGAAGGAGAAATCTAAAAGTTGCGACAATCCCCTTTACGATGGGTCAGAATATCTGAATTTGACAATTAACAATTATGCGGGTGTATTACTTGAGTCCGGCTAATAAAGCCTTCAAACTTCTGATTTTTCTTGTTTTTACCTTTGTCCCTAAAAGGAAACTGCTAAAAATCAGTAGTTTGAAAAAGTCCCCTTCAGGGGATTTAGGGGTTATTTGGCTTTTTAGACTGGACTCTTACTTGAAATCGCCCTGTTTTGATCCTGAAAAAAATACTTTGAGATGCGTTATCTAAGGCTTTTTCGGATTTTAATAAGCTTTATTAAAAGTTCTTCAAGCAAATTCAATTTCAGCATATTTGCTCTATCAGGTTTGGTAATGAATGTTTTACAAAAGTTATTTTAACTTTTACAGCCAATTATCCAATTCTAGATTTCCGATTCGATTAAAATGGCTTGTATTGTTAGATACCAAAACCATATCATTATCAATTGCAATGCCTGCAATCAGGGTGTCAGTATGGCCTATTGGCAAGCCTTCTTTCCTGAGATTGGCGAATATTTTCGCGGAAATTTCTACTGATCTTTTGGTTAATGGAATAATATGGTTTAATTGAGCAAAATTTTGAAAGGTTTGTAATTGTTGTTTCGCATCTTTATACAGCAGTCCATTTAGAACCTCATAATAGGTAATGATAGTAAAGTTTAGTTTTGGGTTATTCAGTAGATAAGATTTTACTTTTTTCTCAACTATAGGGTTTCCCCTCAGGAAGGCCGACAGAATGTCCGTATCCAGGATGGCCTGTTTCATATCTCAATTTTCCTGTTAAACAAGCTGTCTCTTGATGCGCTAATGTAGTTTAAAAAATCAGTATAATCTTTATCATTCATGTTTCCGAAAGCACCATGATAACTCATAATTTCATCAAATGTACTTTTTCGGGATGGAATGTCTGAATCATTCATGGATTTTATGAGTTTGAAAATCTCAGCAAGTTGATGCTCAGGTAATTTATTTAATTCCGATACGATATTTTGTATTGTCATAATAATGCTAATTTGATTTCAAAGTTACAACAATTTCAGATGGTTTAAATCTTTAAACGTCTAAATCACCGCTTTTCTTACCCTCACCAACTTTTCTATCAGTGCTTCCAGCAAATCGAGCTTCAGCATATTTGCCCCATCTGATTTAGCTTTGGCTGGATCAGGATGGGTTTCTATGAAGAGGCCATCGGCACCAACAGCGATTCCGGCTTTGGCAATGGTTTCGATGAGTTCAGGTTTTCCGCCGGTTACTCCGGCAGACTGATTGGGTTGCTGAAGCGAGTGGGTGCAATCCAAAACCACCGGAACATTGTTTTTCTGCATTTCGGGGATGCCGCGAAAATCCACAACAAGGTCCTGGTAGCCGAATGTGGTGCCCCGCTCGGTGAGCATGATGTTTTGGTTGCCAGCTTCCCTCACTTTTTCAACCGCAAATTGCATGGATTCGGCTGACAGGAATTGCCCTTTTTTAATGTTGACCACTTTTCCGGTTTTGGCGGCAGCAACCAGCAAATCAGTTTGACGGCAAAGGAATGCTGGTATCTGGAGAACATCAACAAATTCGGCAGCCATAGCCGCTTCTTCGGCGGTGTGGATATCTGTAACAACAGGAATGTTGAACTGTTTCCTGATTTCTGCCAGCACCTTTAAACCTGCTTCATCTCCAATTCCGGTAAATGAACTGAGTTTTGACCGGTTGGCTTTGCGGTAGGAAGCCTTAAAAATGTATGGAATTTCGAGTTTGTTTGCGATTTTAATAATCTCGTTAGCAATGGCAAAGGGAGAGGTTTCATCTTCAATCACGCACGGGCCGGCCATTAACAAGAAATTTCCGGCGTTTTGATGTTGAAGTTTTGGAACGTTATGCAAAATATCCTGAATCATGATCTAAAGTTTTTTTGAATATGCAAAGTACAGCATTATTTGTTTTTGATTGGTATTGTTTCAGGTTGGTTGTAAATTTTCAGATCAAAAATATCCGGCCTGGCGTAATGCCCTATCACATCAAAATCCATTTTAGCGCGGGTGATTTCATTGAGATCGAGATCGCAAATCAGGATTTCTTCTTTATTCCATGCAGGCCCGGCAATGACTTCACCCATCGGCGAAATAATTACGCTGCCACCTGCGCTCATGATTTCGGGCTGACTTTCAATCAAAGGTTGCAAATCAGCAGGGTAATCCGATTTCTGCACAAACTGGTTGCAACCCAAAACAAAACAACGGCCTTCCATGGCAATATGCCGCATGGTGCTCTGCCACGATTCGCGGGCATCGGCTGTTGGGGCAAGGAAAATCTGTACTCCTTTTTTATACATCGCAAGCCTTGCTTC
>CAYNDN010000538.1:2410-3774 GCA_964395075.1 uncultured Lentimicrobiaceae bacterium
ATATCAGTCCGCCGACTTTCGCAAAACCCAAATCAAAAGTTGTAAGCGTGGAACCGTCTCCTTCACCCCAAATCAATCTTTCGGTACCGGTTGGCTTTAGCTTGCGGTGTTTCCCGATAAAATCTCCTTTTGGTGAAAAATAGGCAATGGTGCAATACAGGCTGCCGGAAATTGGATCTTTTTCGGTAACCCCGATTGCCGTAAAAACTCTTGCATCCTTAACAGCTTTTCCAATTTCGATGGTTTCAGTGCCGGGTAGTTCTATTGAATTTTCCGAATAGCGTTGCCAAAGTTCACGGCCTGCTTCAGAACGGCTGCCTACTACAGCTCCAAAATCTAATCCGCGCGGATAGGCCGGGATGAAAGATTCGGGGAACAGGATCAGTTCAGCCTGCTGCAGCGCACATTGGTCAATAAGCGAAACGACCTTTTCGACCGTTGCTTTTTTATCAAAGAGCTTTGGCGTGGCCTGAACGACTGCTACTTTTATTTGATTTATTACTGACATATGCGTTGGAATATTTTACCGGAAAAGTTCTTTTTTGAATGGATGTGCCTCGGTGCTGAAAACATGTTCATCCAGGAAATTATCATCATCTTCTGAAAAAGTCAGGAAAAGATATTTTAAAGTTTCAGCAAAAAAGAATGTCGGCATGTTGTCTATGGCCTCTTTGGTGATCACATTTTCCATCGAGTGAAAAGCCACATCGTTTTTACAGAATTCCATCAAATCAGCAAAATACTTCTCATTCATTTTGCGGTATTTTTCATCACCGGTAATTTTATACAGGTAGTAGGCCGATTCTATAATTTCGGGGTTCAGGTCATAGCCCGGATTGGTTATCGAATCCAGTCCGTAATCATACACTTTGGGCTCCAGGCCGTTTTTATCCCAGAGTTTGTCCCAGGTTGCCAGTAATTTTTCAGCCCGGTCCACATCGCCCGAAATGGCCAGCATGGCCGGGAAATAAGCATCATATAGTGTGATAATGCGGTTCATCATTTCACCGGTATTCATATTGGCCTGGCCGTACCAAAAACCATTTTCGTGATCCTCAGCCACATATTTATTGATGGCTGCAATACTGTTATCCCACATCATTTTGGCTTCGGCATCACCAAACAGCAACCAGCTTTTGTACAGATACTCCAGGTAGCTGTCGATGCAGCAACCCACATGGCTTCGCTCATCAGTCCATTCGCCGGTTTCCACATTGATGCGTTCACCAATGAGGCCGATTTTGGAACGCCGGTCAAATATGGCCCGGGAAGCTTTTTTGGCTTTCTCGTAATATTTGGGATCATCAGTGAAATGGCTGAGCACGCCCATTTCGAGCAAATAGCTTCCGGCTTCGGCTACATTC
>CAYNDN010000539.1:0-3761 GCA_964395075.1 uncultured Lentimicrobiaceae bacterium
TTTGCATCCATCCTTGTCACTATTGTAGGTATATCATTCAGTGGCCCCATTTTTAAATTAACTGAGTTGCCTGATGAAGTGCTGCCCGAAGCCAAAAAATACCTCGACTTGTATTTTGTGGGCACCATTTTCTTTTTCGGGTTTAACGGAACCAGTGCCATACTTCGCGGGATGGGCGACTCAAAAACACCCCTCTACTTTCTGATCATAGCCACCATTTCCAATATTCTCTTCGACCTGCTTTTTGTGGTGATATTCGAATGGGGCATCGAAGGTGCTGCCATCGCAACCGTTATATCTCAGGCCGGGGCATTCATAACCGCCATTTTCTACCTGAACAAGCGTCACGAAATTGTTAACCTCAGTTTCAGGAAATATATTTTTGACAAAGAGATTTTCAGAAGCAGTGTTCGCATCGGGCTGCCTTCGGGATTGCAACAAACTTTTGTGGCCGCCGGATTGATTGCATTGTACGGCATCGTAAACCAGTTTGGAACTGCAACTATTGCCGCCTATAGCGTTGCCACCCGCATCGACTCATTTGCCTCGCTGCTGGCCATGAACTTTGCCGCAGCTCTTGCCGCATTCGTCGGGCAGAACCTGGGTGCCAACAAACCTGAGCGTATCAAGGCCGGCCTGAAATCCACCTGGCTGATCACCTCTGCCATTTCCCTCACCTTAAGCGGAATTGTGTACCTGTTTGGCGAAGAGATGATGGGGTTTTTCACGCCCAATCCTGAAGTAATCGATATCGGGAAAGACTATCTGATTATTGTCAGTTCCTTTTATATTGTGTTCTCTTCCCTGTTTGTAGTGAGTGCTGTTTTGCGTGGTGCCGGCGATACCATCATCCCCATGTTTATCACCCTTTTTGCACTTTGGATTGTGCGTGTTCCCGCCTCCTACCTGCTCGCCGAAAAATGGGGTGTAACCGGCATCTGGTGGGCCGTGCCGCTGGGCTGGGGCGCCGGGATGATTTTGGCATGGCTGTACTACCTTACCGGAAGATGGAAAACAAAAGGGGTGGTGAAACAACCACAGTAGAGAAATTAGCCCCTTAGCTTATGAACATTCTATGAATCAAACATTTACATTCGCCAACTGATGACGATCTTGTCACAGTCAGACATGCTTTGCATTGTGAGACCCTGTGGACTGAAAATTTAATGAATTTTCCGGGTTAAGAAGTTAACTGTTTGGGTTGTTAGTGACTGGTCAGAAGAAATCGTAAAAGGAAAAGACAATAAAAACAGTGCTGAAGCTTTTGGGCTGGCGCGCTCAGCGGAGTATGAAATTCGTGCAAATTCTGAGCAGTACCTCAATGAAGTTAAGGACATCATCAGCAACCTTCAAAAAGATATTGTGGAAGGCATAAAGACAAGTCTCTAAAAATTCCGGCATTTTAAATGCAGGAACCCCCTCGAGTGAAAAGGGCTGCCCGATTACCGGACAGCCCTTTCATATTATTCATCCTTTTTCAGGGTTATTCTTTCGCCACTCTTTAAAGTTATTTCAGTGGCATAAAACTCACGGAAAATCCCACCATCCAAATAACCTTTCACGGTTATCTTTTCACCGGTTTTTACTTTTAGATTATTTTTCCATCCCGTGTAAACCTTTATTTTTCCGCTCTCGTCTTTAATCCTAAATTCATCTTCATCAACAATTCTCACAATTTCGCCTTTGATTGTAGCTTCGGAATATGACCTCAGGTCTGAGATGTTTGTGATAACAGCATCACTGTTATCACCGGAAGAAACCATAGTACCGGCAAAAACCGCCGGAACCAACAACATTAAAAAAACTACCAATTGTTTTCTCATAACATTTAAATTTTAAAGTGAATGTTAACGGAATAACAATGGGAAATCCACTTTGATTTCTGAAAAATTGTAAATGGAGGTTAAAGAATTGAAACACTCTCCACCATAAGCATGTCGTTTTAATTTTATCTTTGAATAAAATTATATTAAGGTATGGCATCAAAAATTATCACAAATCCAAAAATCCTGGGGGGTAAGCCAATTATTGATGGTACGCGAATATCAGTTGAATTTATTTTAACCTTATTGGCATCAGGGCAAACAGAACAAAATATACTCGAAGAATATACGCATCTATCATCTGAGGATATTCAGGCTTGCTTAAGATATGCAGCCAATTCATTGAAGAATGATATTTATTTTGAACTGGATGCTGCAAAATGAAAGTTTCAGTTGATTATGACAAAAAAATGAACGATAGTAACAGAGGTTCGACTCAAGAATATATTTCTTTTTATTTCATATTCAGTATTTTAAGTTTATTTTTTGTGAACACTTTGTGTTTTTGAGTCTTAGTGGCAAAAAGAAAAATAGCCACAAAAGCACCAAGGCACAAAAGTTACACAAAAGTTATTGTCTCTGGGGCTGAAGGTTTGAATATCAATTAAATCAATTCTAATTCAGTGAAGTAATTTTACAGACAAAAAAATCCGTCTCCGAAAAATTGAATCTTCCTAAACTATCCTTTCCCCGGTTTCCTTTTCCTCCTGATCCAGCATTTCATTCAGGTCGCTGAATTCTTCGAAGGTTTTCAGGGTTTCAATGGCCTCCTCTTCATCAATTTTTTGCAAGGCAAACCCCGTGTGTAGCAGAATATAGTCCCCTACATGCACTTCATCAACCATACTCAGATTGGCATTCATCATGGTTCCACCAACGGAGACCTCGGCGTTTTCGCCTTCAATTTTCATTACCTGTGCCGGTACGCTTAAACACATATCTTTTTTGTTTTATAAGTTCAAGTTTTATCTGTCTTTTTTTTCAAAAGCTGCTTTAACTCATCCTTACTTGGTAATACTGTCTGATATTTGCTCGCAAAGATTTGCTCATTACTTTCAGGTAAAGTATATTTAACTACAGCTTCACTTTTATCCTGACAAAGGATTAATCCAATTGTATCGTTTTCCTCATTAAGTTTAATTTCTCTATCGTAGTAGTTTACATACATTTGCATCTGCCCAATATCCTTATGGAGCAGTTCTCCTATTTTTAGGTCAATCAGGACAAAACATTTCAGAATTCGATTGAAAAAAACCAGATCGATTCTGAAATGCTTTTCATCAATTGTTATTCGCTTCTGCCTTGCAATAAATGCAAATCCGTTTCCTAATTCAAGTAGAAAATGTTCGAGTTTGTCTATCAGTTCTCTTTCCAATTCGCTCTCTGAATATGAAATTTGTTCGGGCAAACCTATGAACTCCAGAATATATGGATCTTTAATCGCGTCTTTGGGCTTTTCAAGGATCAAACCATTTTTTGACAATTCGATTATTTGATCTTTATCGCGACTTAACGCAAGTCTTGTATATAAAGCACTATTAAATTGACGTTTCAGTTCTCGTAAGCTCCAATTGTTATTTTTACATTCTATTTCATAGAATTTACGTTCTTTTTCATCATCAATTCTCATCAAAAATAAATAGTGTGACCAACTCAAATTGAATTCGTCAGACAGTGTCTGACCTTTTGAGTAGGAAATATAGAAACTTCTCATTTGTTTGAGATTTGTTGGAGAGAAGCCCTTCCCAAAATCAAATGACAATTTTTTAGATAATTCAGATATCAATTGATCACCATAATTAGCGCGAACTTTTCCGAGCTGTTCCTCTTCAACAATCACCCTACCAATTTCATAATACGTTGTAACCATTGTGGCATTTACCGCCTGCAATACTTTGCTTCTGGCATCATTAAGCAAGCCTGAAACTTTATCGTACA
>CAYNDN010000540.1:0-3757 GCA_964395075.1 uncultured Lentimicrobiaceae bacterium
AAACCCTTCAGGAAATAACCGAAAAATGTACTTTTCGGAATTTAATCTCTGAATACAAAAAAGCCTCCTCGCATCTCGCAGGGAGGTTTTTTTTATTGCTGCATTTGCACCACCAACTTCTCAACAGTTTAATCCTCCTTGTGTTATTTTCAAATAATAGATTCCATTCGGATAGTTTGAGATGTTGATGATGAAATCTTTTTGCTGGTCATTTCCCTTGGCAATCACCGGGCAGCAAGTGTC
Source organism: uncultured Lentimicrobiaceae bacterium (assembly GCA_964395075.1). GTDB lineage: Bacteria > Bacteroidota > Bacteroidia > Bacteroidales > 4484-276 > SABY01. Next base: position 244 of record CAYNDN010000540.1, read on the forward strand.
ACAGTCAACCCTCCGGTTTAATAAAATTTTTGGTGTTGAGAAATTTAGTAAATTTGTTAGCATAATGAAATACAGGGCAATAATCATTGATAACGAAAAAAGTTTGCGTGATGCTTTGGCATTGCTGCTTGCAGCAAATTGCCCTGAAATATCTCTGTGCGGTTCAGCTGCATCGGCTTCAGAAGGGAGAGAATTACTGAAAGCCAAAGATGTTGACTTTATCTTTCTGGATATTTCTATGCCCGAAGAGGACGGTTTTGCTTTTTTACGCTCCATTCCCAAAGAGGATTACGGAATTATTTTCGTAACGAGCTACGAAGAATATGCACTCAGAGCCATTAAGGCGAGCGCCATTGACTACCTGCTCAAACCTGTTAACCCCGAAGAGTTGAGCGAAGCTGTTAAAAAGGCGATTCACCATTTTGAACTGAGAAAAAACAAACCCGCTGCCGGAAAAGTCTATCAGGAATCCTTGGAAAATCTGAATCATCACTATCAATCGGGAGCAAAGCTGATACAAAAAATCACCATCCCCGAGCAATTCGGTTTTAGGGTAGTAAATGTGCAGGAAGTGATGTACCTGAAAGCTGAAAGCAATTACACCACGCTATACTTTGCCGCCGGAAACGAAATTGTGGCTACCCGATCGTTGGGAGAGTTTGAAAAAATCCTCAACAACCCTGCCTTTTACCGCATTCATAAATCTACAATCATTAATTTGAATTATCTGAGTGGATATTCCAGCTATGAAGGGAATTATGCTGAAATGGCCAATGGGGAGATGCTCACTATTGCAAGAAGAAAAATGAATGATTTCAGGGAGGTTTTGCAGTGCTATTCAAAAAACCTTGATTAGCATGAAAAAGCCCCTGATCTTATGTTTCCTTATTTTCTTTTGCATTAGCAATATGCCGGCGCAAAATCCATTTATCCGCAATTTTACAACCGCCGACGGGCTGCCCTCCAACATTACTTACCAGGTAATAAAAGACCGAAATAATTTTTTGTGGTTTACTTCCGATGCCGGCGTGGCCAGATATGATGGCGCGGGATTTACCAACTTCACAAAAAAAGACGGTTTAAGCAGCAATGATGTGATCCGGATTAAAGAGGATTTAAAGGGGCGTATCTGGTTTTTCAATTTTAATGGCACGGTAAACTATTTCTATCACAATAAAATTTACGGCCCCGCCGATGCGCCTTTTCTTGATTCGCTCAAAACCAATCATTTCTACACAGATTTTTTTCAGGATGTTGATTCCACCATGTACTTTTATTCCTTCCAAAGCAATTTTATTGCATCGCTGAACACTTCAAACGAAGTAAAAAAAATCACCTTCACCCCCTATAAGAGAATTGAAAAGGGTTTTGAAAAATTAGATATTACGGCAGGTTTTATCAGCCGTTCGCTGCAAAATGATTTTTTACTCTATAGCGGTACAGGCCTTTATAAATGGAATAATTTTGAAGGTAAACCAATCCTGATTTCGGATACAGTCGGATTCAAATCGTTTTATCAGTTGGGGGATAACAAATATATCTTTCAGGCACATTACGACCCTGACACAGCACGCTTGCTCATCGAAATGGTGGATGGAAAACTACTGCCACCGGTTATTGACCCCATTGACCATAAAAAAACTTTTACCTGTATTATCGAAACCAACGACAATCTGCTGTGGTTAGCAACCAAGGAACGTGGCGTTTTTGTGATGAAAGATTTCCGGGTGATCAATCATCTAACTATCAGCGATGGTCAGGGCATGGTGCAGGATATCGAAGGCAATATATGGATAAACACACACGGAAACGGTACTTACAGGATCAGCCCGTATTTTAATTCAAGTAAACATTTGGGTATAGCGTTGTTTGATGAAAAAGGAATCCTAAAATTGCATCCTTACCGGGATGAAGGCATCTGGATGACCAACGGAAAAAAGGTGTATCTGCGCAAAGACTCGGATTTATATACCCTGAATTTTTCCACCGAAAAAAGCCTTTACGATCAGATATATTACCTTAAAAACAACAGCCTGATCATTGGGAAAAGCAGCTACAATTTTTACCAGCTTCGCGATATTTTGCCTGATACATCATATAGAAGTATCAGCTATTATTTCGATCACAATGAGAATCCCATCAACGGTATTAAAAAAATTGCCGTAGGTAACAACCCAAACAAAATTTGCGCTTCATCCCCCAATCATTTGATTTTTTTTAATGAGCACGGCTATTTTGATAGTACGCAGCCAATTTATCTAAACGAGCGTATCCACAATATTTTTTACAACCGCAAGGATGAACTGGTGGTAAGCGCCAGGAAAAACTATTTGTACAAAAATGGGGCATTTGAACCCTATCCTAACCTGGCAAAATTTAATGGACAGATCATTACCCAATATTTACCTTTAAATGATACGATTGACGCTTATCTGATAGAAGGCGACAGCATTTACCTCACCTGTAAAAATCAATTTTGTAATCTTACGGCATTGCTTAAACCGGGCATCAGCAGTAAGATCATTAAAATATATTACCACGATGAAGTGCTTTTTATCGTTACCACCAAAAATATTTATGCGTGCAGCAAACCTGCAAAAATTCATCTTTCCAAATTCGTTGACCTGAAAATTATTGATGTGAATTTCCGGAATATCAATGATGTGCTGGTATTTCAGGATTCGCTTTATGTTGCTTCCGATGACGGGCTTACATTGATCCCCTTGAAAATGATTGATGAGATGAAGTTAACCGTTCCGATACCCTACATAAAATCGGTTCAGGTGAATGGCGAGGATACAAACATCTCAGAAGGCCCATTATTTTTGCGGGGCAAAAACAGGCTAAAGGTTTCGTTTGGCAGTATTAATTATTCGTCATCGCCCCTGATTTATGCCTACAGACTGAACGAAACGGGCGAGGATTGGACCATCGAGACCGCCACCGAAGTAGTATATCAGGATTTGCCGCCCGGAAATTACCGCTTCGATGTTAAAGTTAAAAAGCCCGGTACGGATTTTAGCCGGCCTTCCGGCCTGGATATAAAAATTAAGGCCACGCTCTGGCAGCAGCCGCTTTTTTATACCGGAATCATTGTTGTTGTTGTTGGTTGGTTTTTCTGGTCGTTTCATCGCAGGCAGCGCCGCAGGAGGAAATTGTTGGAAATGGATAATCAGTTGCTAATGCTTGAACAAAAAGCATTACAATCCATGATGAACCCACACTTTATTTTTAATGTGCTGGGACCACTTCAGAACTACCTGCTTCACAGCAACCCCAACCAGGCCGGTATTTTTCTGTCGCAGTTTGCCAGGCTGATCAGGCAAAATGTAAGTGCCATCAACTCCAATTCAATTTCCATAGAAGAAGAGGCCGACCGCCTGAGAAATTATCTTGACCTGGAGCGCCTTCGCCTGGAAAACAATTTCAGATACGAAATCGAATTTGATGAAAACCTCGATGATGACGAAGAACTGATGATCCCTTCGATGATTGTGCAGCCCTTCGTTGAAAA
>CAYNDN010000541.1:0-3740 GCA_964395075.1 uncultured Lentimicrobiaceae bacterium
CAGGATTTGAACCCTACAGGGTAAATATTAGTTTGCAGCCGCTCGCCACAGGATCATCAGTGATTCTTCGAAATATTTTTTTCGATACGGGAGCCTACAAACTCAAGAATGCCTCCAAAGTCGAACTTCAAAAACTTGTTGCTTTGTTAGAGGCAAACCCCGATTTACGAATCGAAATCGGTGGACATACTGATAATGTAGGAACTGAAATGTATAATAAAACATTGTCGGAGAATCGCGCAAAGGCAGTTAAAACCTACCTGATTGAAAATGGTATCGCTTCCTCAAGGTTAAAATCCACCGGTTATGGATTTTCAAATCCAATTTCTGAAAATGAAACAAAAGACGGACGCGCCAAAAACCGGCGTACCGAGATTAAGATTCTGGAAACCGGAAAATAATAAAGTGGTGTGCAAAAGATGATAATTTTTATTGCCTCTTTAAACGCACCCAATCCCAACCTGGACATGCCAAAACCTTTTGCAAACTTCTTCTAATTGCAAAACCCTGTTTATCCAATAAAAAGTTCACCCACAAAAATGGAAGTAAAACCGGTAAGCATGGTATAATTAAGAATATTTTAACTTGCACGTTATCTTAGTTTATTTCAAATGATTACCTTTGCGCCCAATTTTCGAAACTGAATTTACTATCATGATCAATATAACATTACCGGATAAAAGTGTGAAACAGTTTGAAGCTGGTGTATCAGGCATTGACATTGCCAAAAGTATCAGCGAAGGGCTGGCGCGTAATGTATTGTCTGCCAAAGTTAACGGTGAAGTTTGGGATGCAACACGTCCTATTCATCAGGATGCTGATGTTCAATTACTCACCTGGGGTGATAAGGAAGGAAAAGCTACAATGTGGCATTCGTCAGCACATTTGATGGCTGAAGCAATTGAATCCCTGTTTCCAGGAGCAAAATTTGGCATAGGGCCAGACATTGAAAACGGCTTCTATTACGATGTTGATACGGGCGACCGTGTTATTACGGATGCTGATCTGCCGAAGATCGAAAAAAAGATGAAAGAACTGGCAAAGCAAAAACAAACCTTTACCCGCAAGGATATCACAAAAGGTGATGCTTTGGCCTATTTTAAGAATAAAGGAGATGAGTACAAGATTGAACTCATCGATGAACTCGAAGACGGAAAAATAACATTGTACGAATCAGGTAGCTTTATCGACCTGTGCCGCGGGCCTCATATCCCGAACACCGGTTTTATTAAAGCCATTAAATTGACCAGCCTTGCAGGAGCTTACTGGAGAGGAGATGAAAAACGCAAACAACTCACCAGAATCTACGGAATTACCTTCCCGAAAAACAAAGAGCTGGAAGAATACCTTGCGATGCTGGAAGAAGCCAAAAAGCGTGATCATCGCAGGCTTGGAAAAGACCTCGAAATTTTTACATTTTCTCAAAAAGTGGGCTCAGGATTGCCGTTATGGCTGCCAAAGGGAGCCGAACTCCGTGAAAGGCTTGAGCAATTTCTGAAAAAAGTTCAAAAAGAAGCCGGGTACGCTCCGGTTATTTCGCCCCACATCGGAAATGTTGAACTGTATAAAACTTCCGGTCATTACCAAAAATATGGTGAAGAATCATTCCGACCGATTTCAACCCCTGTTGAAGGAGAGGAATTTTTCCTGAAACCGATGAATTGCCCGCACCACTGCGAGATTTATAAAACCAAACCACATTCGTATAAAGACCTTCCAATCCGATACGCAGAGTTCGGAACAGTTTACCGTTATGAGCAAAGTGGTGAATTGCATGGCCTGACACGAGTTCGGGGATTTACCCAGGATGACGCCCATATTTTTTGTACACCCGACCAGGTAAAAGATGAATTTATTGGTGTGATGAAAATCGTGATGAAGATTTTTAAAGCACTTGATTTCGATAATTTTGTTACCCAGATATCGCTTCGCGACCCTGAAAACAAGGAAAAATATATCGGTTCGGATGAGAACTGGGACAAAGCCGAAAAAGCCATCATGGAGGTTGCAGAAGAATCAGCACTTGAAACCGTGGTTGAATATGGTGAAGCAGCTTTCTATGGCCCAAAGATGGATTTTATGGTGAAGGATGCCTTAGGACGTAGCTGGCAGCTCGGAACTATCCAGGTTGACTACAACCTGCCTGAGCGGTTTGAACTCGAATATGTAGGGAGCGATAACGACAAGCACAGGCCGGTGATGATACACCGTGCACCATTCGGCTCCATGGAGCGTTTTGTTGCAGTACTGATTGAACATTGTGCCGGGAAGTTCCCGCTGTGGTTGGCACCCGATCAGGCTATTATTCTGCCAATCAGTGAAAAGTACAATGCCTATGCTGAAAAAGTTTTATCTTTGCTGAAAAATCTTGATATCCGCGTTGAAGTCGATACAAGGAGTGAGAAAACCGGTAAAAAGATCAGGGATGCCGAGTTGAGGCGCATTCCTTATATGGTGATCGTTGGTGAAAAAGAAGAAGGCGAAGGAACTATATCGATAAGAAAGCAGGGTGAAGGTGACCTTGGAACTTTTACAATAGAAACCTTTGCCGGACTCATCAACAGCGAAATTGAAAAGCTGATGGCCGCCAACGACAAAGCATAAAGTTCACTCAATATATATTTTAACAATTTATTTTACGAACAAAAGATAGGAGATTTAATTATAGCAACGCCATTTAAAAGAAGATTTTCAGGACGCCGGCCCCAGAGGAGGCAAAAAGAAAATCCACACAAAATCAACCACGAAATTCGTGCTCCGCATATTCGTGTTGTTGGTGACAACGTGGAACAAGGAATCTACAACATTAAGGAAGCGTTGGGTATGGCTCGTGATCAGGAACTTGATCTGGTTGAGATTTCCCCATCGGCAAACCCACCTGTTTGCAAAATAATCGATTATAAGAAATTCTTGTACGATCAGAAAAAAAAACAGAAAGAGATCAAGGCCAAATCAAGCAAGGTCGTGGTAAAGGAGATCAGGCTCGGCCCAAACACCGATGATCATGATTTTGACTTTAAACTCAACCACGCAAAAAAATTCCTTGAAGACGGGGCAAAAGTTAAAGTGGATGTATTTTTTAAAGGACGTTCCATTATTTATAAAGATAAGGGCGAAATCATTCTGTTGAAATTTGCCCAGGAACTTGAAGAACATGGCAAGGTAGAACGTTTACCAAAATTGGAAGGTAAGCGGATGATCATGATCATTGCACCAAAGAAATAGTTTTTTGCTATCAATCATAAATTTAAACATTTTAAGTAATGCCGAAGATGAAGACGAAAGCCAGTGCTAAAAAAAGGTTTACCTTTACCGGAACTGGCAAGATCAAAAGGAGACATGCTTACAAAAGTCACATCCTGACTAAAAAATCCAAGAAGCGCAAGCGTAACCTCGGTTACTTTGCTATTGTGGAAAAATCGGATGCTGGAAACGTAAAAGACATGCTCGTAAAGTAATTCACTAATTATTAACTTGCGATTAGCAGAAAAGTTCCCGGGGCGCGGGACGCTAACGTAAAAAACAAAAGTAAAATGCCAAGATCAGTAAATGCAGTAGCATCGAAAGCCCGCAAGAAGAAAGTCCTGAAAAAAGTGAAAGGACAATTCGGGCGCAGAAAAAACGTGTGGACGGTGGCCAAAAATGCTTATGAAAAAGGCCAGCAGTATGCATACCGTGACAGACGCACCAAGAAAAGAACGTTCAGAGGACTATGGATACAGCGTATAAACGCCGGTGTC
>CAYNDN010000542.1:0-2165 GCA_964395075.1 uncultured Lentimicrobiaceae bacterium
GTGGCTGGATCGATGGCATCCGCGAAGCTACCACCGGCGCCACTTTCCACCGTCCAGGTTCCTGTGCCAAGAATGGGCGTGTTGGCGGCTAAAGTTACCGAGACTGTTGCATCATTAAATGTTTGATCAGCGCCGGCATCGGCAGTGGTTGGTGGGGTATTGAAAATGATATCTACGAAATCCTCGCTGGTTCCGCAGTCATAAGCTATGGTCCATTTCAGCGTGTAGCTTTCACAGGGCTGGCCGGTAAATGTTGTGGCTGGATCGTTGGCATCCGCGAAGCTACCACCGGCGCCACTTTCCAACGTCCAGGTTCCTGTGCCAAGAATGGGGGTGTTGGCGGCTAAAGTTGCAGAGATTGTCGCATCATTAAAAGTTTGGTCAGCACCGGCATCAGCAGTGGTTGGCGGGGTATTGAAAATAATATCCAAGAAATCTTCACTGGTTCCGCAATCGTTGGCGATGGTCCACTTCAGCGTGTAGGTTTCGCAGGGCTCGCCTGTAAAAGTTGTGGTTGGATCACTGGCATCCACGAAGCTACCACCGGCGCCACCTTCCACCGTCCAGATTCCTGTGCCAAGAACGGGCGTGTTTGCGGCTAAAGTTGCCGAGACTGTTGCATCATTAAAAGTTTGATCAGCGCCGGCATCAGCAGTGGTTGGCGGGGTATTGAAAATAATTTCCACAAAATCCTCGCTGGTTCCGCAATCGTTGGCGATGGTCCACTTCAGCGTGTAGGTTTCGCAGGGCTGGCCTGTAAAAGTTGTGGCTGGATCGTTGGCATCCGCGAAGCTGCCGCCTTCGCCACTTTCAACCGTCCAGGTTGCTGTTCCAAGAATGGGCGTGTTTGCCGATAAAATTGCAGAGATTGTTGTATCATTAAAAGTTTGGTCAGCGCCGGCATCAGCAGTGGTTGGCGGGGTATTGAAAATAATATCCACGAAATCCTCGCTGGTTCCGCAGTCATTGATGATGGTCCATTTCAGTGTGTAGGTTTCGCAAGGCTGGCCTGAAAATATCGTAGTTGGGTCGTTCACATCGGCAAATGATCCGCCGCTTCCGCTTTCAACTGTCCAGGTTCCTGTTCCGATTGTTGGTGTATTTGCAGCTAAAGTTGCTGTGATTGTTGCATCATTAAAAGTCTGATCCGGCCCGGCTTCTGCTATGGATGGCGGAGTATCAAAGATGATATCCACCTGATCCTCACTTGCACCACACGGACTGGTTATCGTCCAGGCCAGGGTGTAACTTTCGCAGGGCTGGCCGGTAAAAGTTGCAGCCGGATTTGAGGGATCATCAAAACTTCCACCATCACCGCTAACCACACTCCATAAACCTTCTCCTGATTCGGGTGTGTTGGCAGCCATCAGAGCCATAATGGTTTCATTACTGAACGATTGATCCGGTCCGGCATCTGCCTCCGAAGGTAGCGGCGTACAATCTCCGCAGGTTTCGAACCAGCCGTATCCGTTGAAGTAATTGATACAATTGGTGGTGATGTTAAATATTTGCATCCCAAGCGGCGGATCAACAAGTGCATCCCGCTCTTCGGTGGTCATGCTGTGCACGCCATTGCCCGAATACATCGAATAGGGCACACTCAAAAACTGCGTCACGCCCATGGTTTCATAGTTCCCGGAGCCGGTCAGATCAATGGCATTTTCGAGGAACATGGCATTGCCGCCCCAGTTGATGGAACTGAAGTCGCCTTCCTGGACAACTCCGCTACCGATGATTAAATTCACCAGTCCATAGGTATTGGACTGGGTTTCGTGAATTTCAACATACTCGATCTGGCCGTCGGCCGCACCGGAACGGATGGTAATCTTCATGGATAGCACTGCGTTTGACACGATGGTTCCATCGGGATTACGCACCACACTCTGGTAGTTGATGCCCTGGGGAACCTGCCCCAGTGCTGCGATACTCCAAAAAATAATAAAAACTCCAATTGTAAAATTTTTCATAAGGCTGATGTATTTGTTTTCTTTTTGTTGGTATTTCTTTGGTTAAGATTATTGAGTCCTGATCCTAAGGGAAAAGGATCTCAAAATGAATTGACAAAAAATAGATTTCTCCCGGCAACACTCCGCTTCGCTCCGTGTTTTGGTCGAAATGACATTGTTATTTTGTCAAGAGGCGGTTGGGAAGGCGGGTGCGGAGCA
>CAYNDN010000542.1:2175-3729 GCA_964395075.1 uncultured Lentimicrobiaceae bacterium
CCCGCCTTCCCAACCGCCCAAATCAACATATATCCATTGTCACCTCGACGGAACTTGCGACAGAGAGGTCTATAAAACTTAATATTCAATAATTTATAAAAAGAATTCATAAGTATGGAATTAATGCAGGATCACTTTGCGTACATCGAAAAAGTCGTTTCCGGACACGGTGAAAAAATAAACCCCGTTTGGCTTGCTGCCCAGGTCGATCAAAATTGGCCCATCCTGATCGGAAACTTCTGGTTGGTATTCCGCAATCAGACTTTGCTGGGCATTGGTAATCTTTACGGATAAATCAAGTGGCCATTTGTTCATCTTCAGGTAAACTTTTCCGGTTGTAGGGTTGGGATAAAGGGTGAGTGTCCTAACCAGAATTGACCCGGCCTCTAACCTATCCAACTTCAGCGATGATATGGCCGATAGACCGTTGGGGACAAAACTTCCTGTCTGTGGAAGTGACAAGTCATATTCCACCTCCAGATTCACTTCCTGGTCAGATTCAGGTTTATATATTTTAAACTGAAAAGATTCACCAGGATAAAATCCGTTCTTTCGCCGGGTCAGGTCATCATTACCATAAACGGTTAAGGCGAGGCTCCTTTCGGGGTTTAAAATCTGCGCAACACCCGCACAAGCTCCATCCGGTGTAAAAGCAGCTATCAAATCACCCGACACCAAATCCAGCCCAGCCAAACTTTTGGCAGGCACTGCAATGCTGTGCGATCCGGAAGTACGATCTATTTCATTCCAGGGGTGATCCATATCATTCTGCGATACGTGCACTGAACCGGTCCAGCCCTTGGTGCATTGCGGAAAAGTTATGGTTTCGGATACATCAAAAGCCACGTAGTAGGATTTTCCCGGTAGAAATTCGCCCAACGTATTAATGCCATAAGCCGGCCAGTAGAGATTTGATCCGGCAACTTCCTTGGCAATAATCACCGATTCCTGCCCCTGAAAAAGTTCTTCAACTGGCACTGCACAAAGGCTTAAAACCGGCATCAGGTTCCAACCCTGATCAACCTCAAGCACGGCATCCCCAAAAGAATGCCCGGCAAGATTCAATGAAAATGAATTCTCAGCTTTTACCTGATAACCACTCGAATAATCCCAATCGCCCAATGTGTTGATGCTTTGGGCAGGATAGTAAATCCCGGCCGTTGAACTCAAAACAATGAGATCGCTTTGGTAGGGCTGAAAAACGGTTTCAAAATCCGCGTTCACCAGATTCAGATATGTTGATATACCGCTCCATCCTGTTGGGATATTTAGCAATTGAAATAAAACTGTTCCTGATGGTTGCTGAAATCCCTGGGTAAGGATAAATTCACCTGAAAGTGTTTCTATTACAGGCTCACCAGTTGTCCAGCTTATATGAATATTTTCGGATTCATAATTACCGCCGGCAGACGAAAATACCTTTTGGGCCTTAATATATATATTCAGGGAAAATAGTAAAAATATCAAGGCAGCGTAATTATATTTCATATGTATAACTTTAATGATTAAAATGAAATGCTATTTACTAAATGATTAAAATTAAACACATGTATT
>CAYNDN010000543.1:0-3726 GCA_964395075.1 uncultured Lentimicrobiaceae bacterium
CAGTCTCCGTTTTTGCACAGGCGTCTGCTGAAAAACTGATCCATTCCGCCGATAGCATTGCCGAAATATTGTTTGCCGGTTCACCAGATGAGCTCAAAGCAGAAACAAATCAGGATTTTAGCGTGCAAATGCTTGATTTTCTCAATCAGCCTTATTCTGTGGATTTTACCTGGGATTCCATCAAATTTGTAAAATACCTTAAGCCGGAAGATGCGCACTTTTCCATTGTTACCTGGGTTGTTCCGCTTGCTGATCATCAGTATCTTTATTCAGGATTGATCCAAAAACTGAGCGGGAAAAAGGAAGTTGAAATAGACACGGTTTACGCCTTATATCCTGCGAAGAAGGAAACAGACCTCAGGAAAACATATCCTGCTGAAAAGTGGCCGGCGGCAGTATATCAGGAAATTTTGTCAAAGGATAAACATACCGGATTCTACACGATGTTTGGCTGGGTTGGTAAACCTTTCGGCCTGGCAGGCAAAACTATTGAAACGATTTCCTTTGATACCGCAGGTGCACCGGTTTTTGGCGTACCGGCTTTTGAAAAGAAAGATGGCTCATTGGTAAACCGGGTTCATTTTGAATACACCAGCGAAATACCTTTTCACCTGGCTTACGAGCAGCAGCGTTTTCCAGGCGAAAAACGGAAAACCGAATGGATGATCATTTTTAACCGCATAGGTGGAAATACGCCTGGTATGGGGCGCATGTTTCGCGGGCCGGTGTCTTCCTACGAATTTTTTGATGCCTATGCTTTTATCGGAGGCAGATGGGTGCTTTTTGAGGATGTGAAACCCACAGTAAATACCCGGGGTGTGGACGATAGCCGCCCGATAGAAATTGAGTTAAGTCCAGGGAGGTAATGCATGGAAGTTTAAAACCCCTGGAGTTTTGATTTTTTTAATTCGGTTTGCTCCTGCTGGCTCAGCTCAAAGTTGAAATCAATCAAAGCATTCAGCCAATCTCCATACATCGCATTGGGGAAAACGATAAACTGCTTTCCGAATTCATTTTGCAATGATTCGGTAATTTCAGCACGTTTTGCCGGGGTGTGTTTTCCATCGTAGAGCTGGGTAAAATCTGCCAGGTTATCTCCAAAAAGCATTACAATCTCATGATCTGCCAGAACCTTTTTCCTGCGACTTTCCTTGCTCGAATCATCGGTTCTGAGTAAAAGATGTGATTCAGTTTTTGGGGGTATGCCAAGCTTGTTCAGGTTTTGTAATGTTGCCTGGCGGTAAATCTCTTTTCGGTTGGTGATATAAAAAATCTCTATGCCTTTCGATTTTGCGTAATCCAGAAATGCGACTGCCCCAGGGATTGCCCTGGCACTGGCAGCGTGCATCCATTCATCCCAGCCGGTGGGATAAGAGATATTATCCAATACGCATTTGGCTTCGTAAGGGCTGTTGTCGAGCACGGTTTCATCCAGGTCGAGTACGATGGCCAGTTTCTCCGGGTCCTTGTTTTCTTCCAGGATTTTGTCCAGTTGTATCCGAGCTGCATTATAGGCCTGGTAGCAAAGTGCATCCCGTTCTGCCGACTTTTGATGATACAACGTGGCGATGAGCAGTTTTTCATTGACTGCAGTTTGATTTTCTTGTTGCGGCTGCACCTGGCATGAGCTGGTTAAAAGCATCGCAACAGCGAGGTAAAACAGATATTTTTTCATGATGGAGGTCATAGCATTATTAAATAGATGAGGCTGCAAAATTAGTCAAATGAAGTGGCCAACTCAATAAAAAATGTGGGTGTTTGGTTACCTTTGCACGAAATTAATTCTCAAAGAAATGGCTGATAGCATACGAATAGACAAATGGCTTTGGGCTGTGAGGGCATTTAAAACACGCAGCATTGCAACAGAAGCCTGCAAATCGGGAAGAGTAACAATTAATGATCAAACCCTGAAACCATCACGTGAAGTAAGAATTGGCGATGAAATCAAGATCGTTTTGAATCCTCACTTTACCAGGTCACTTCGTGTAAAAGAAATCCTCAAAAACAGGGTAGGGGCAAAGCTAGTTCCTGATTTCGCAGAGGATATCACACCACAGGAAGAACACGACCGCCTGAAAAAATACCTTGAACTAAACTACGAAAAGCGCGACCGCGGAGTTGGCCGTCCAACCAAAAAGGAAAGGCGCGACATCGACCGCCTCAAAGACTCTGACTTTTTTGATTACGACTGGGGAGATGAGGAAGAGTAGGCAGAGGAGGGTAGGTAGTAAGAAGTAAATAGTATGAAGTAAGAAGTAAATAGTATGAAGTAAGAAGTAAGAAGTAGGAAGAAGGAAGTAGGAAGCAAGAAGTAAGAAGTAGTAGAAATTAAAAGTTGATGGAAGTATATAAATGGAAAACAAAACATTTTTATTCCTGACCATAAAAAAAGAGTTTTTCGATCAGATTTTGGGTGGAGAGAAAACCTCAGAATTCCGTGAGTATAAAAAACACTGGATTCAAAAGCTCATGTATTCGCACAATGATTTTAAATCCTATGATGTAGTACTTTTTCAAAACGGTTATAAAAAAAACGCACCACGTATTTGGGTTGAATTTAAGGGCGTAAAAATTATTCAGATAAAATCAGGTTTTGCTACATGGGAAAACCTTTTTGAAATTGAGTTGGGGAAAATCATAAAAACTGAAAACGTATGACCAAATCATCAAAATATCCAAATCACCAATCACCAATCACCAATCACCAATCACCAATTACCAATCACCAGTTACCAATCACCCACCACCAATCACCAATCACCAATTACCAATCACCAATTACCAAATCACCAATCACCAATTACCAATCACCAATTACCAGTTACCAATTACCAGTTACTTCCTGCTACTTACTTTTCACTCCCCAAAATCTCAAACTTCTAAATTTAAACAACTAACCTGCTAAAACTTCAATTATGCTAACCCAACGACAACTTTTCTTTCAACATATGGCCTTGCCTTCAGTTTTCCCGATGGGTCTCGAAATCGAACGCGCTGAAGGAATCTACATGTTTTCGGCCCGGGGTAAAAAATACATCGACCTGGTTTCAGGGGTTTGTGTTTCCAACCTGGGGCATGGCCATCCTGCCATTGTGGAGGCTGTTAAAGAGCAGGCCGAAAAATATATGCACCTGATGGTGTATGGTGAATTTATCCAATCACCGCAGGTGAGGTTGGCCAAACGTTTGGCTGAGGTACTGCCCGATAAACTGAACTCCACCTATTTTGTAAATTCCGGCAGTGAAGCTGTGGATGGTGCGCTTAAGCTGGCCAAACGTTTCACCGGGCGCACTGAAATGGTTGGGTTTAAAGACACCTATCATGGAGGCACCCATGGTGCTTTTAGCATGCTGGGTAATGAGGACATCAAAAACGCCTACCGCCCGCTTTTAACTGATACCCGATTTTTGAGGTTTAATCATTTTGATGACCTGGATCAGATCACCGAAAGAACGGCATGTGTGCTTGTCGAGCCCGTTCAGGCCGAAGCCGGGATCATCGTTCCTGAAAATGATTTTCTGAAGGCGGTTAGAAAACGTTGTGACGAAACCGGAGCCCTGCTCATTTTTGATGAAATCCAGGTGGGATTTGGCCGGTGTGGGAAGCTGTTTTGTTTTGAAAACTATGACGCGGTCCCGGATATCATCTGCCTGGCCAAAGGCATGGGTGGTGGCATGCCCATCGGTGCCTTCATCGCTGACAAGGAAATTATGCTTTCTTTTACCA
>CAYNDN010000544.1:0-3720 GCA_964395075.1 uncultured Lentimicrobiaceae bacterium
GAATAAATTGGGAAGCAGCGGCTGGCCGATTTCATAAAAAAACAGGTTGATATTTTCGGGAAATCTTATGGCAGCTTCAATCCCGGCTTTGTTCAGGGCAAGATGGTCGGGGTGAATTTCGTTGTCGGCGGGGAGGTAGATATTTTGGGGCTGAAAGCACCGGATGGTCTCCATAAGCCGGGCAATCAGCTTTTCATCAGCCTGTAAAAAACCATCTTTGAAATCCAGAAATTCCGGCTGCCCATAGCCCAAAATTTTGGCTGCTTCCCGCGATTCCATTTTACGGATTTCGTGATATTCAGGCACTTTCTGGCTTTCATTTACCGGAAAACTACCATCGCTAACAATCACCACTTTCACTTCATCATCTTGCCGGATATGCCTGATAATTGCGCCGCCACAGCCGAAAACTTCATCGTCGGGGTGGGGGGCAAACAGTAATGTTTTACCGGCCGGAAGGTTTGATGGGGCATAAGGTATTGGTTGTTGTATCATTGTTCAATTTGCAATTATTTTCCAATAGATTTTCTAACTGATGCCGGCGGTTTCAACCGGTAGACTCCTGCGAATATAAAATCTCTGATTCCAAGTTTATAGTATTTCCAAATCCTTTCGTGGTCAATTGTTTTAAAGGATTTATAGTATTCCAAGAGTTGTTTCGATTTTTTCAATTGCTGTTTAAGGGCAGGCAGGCCTCCCCATTTCCAATAGCAAATAAACATATTGCGCCCCATGAAATAGTAGCGCCAGGGGTCATGATAAATCACCGACTGGCCTTCGGCGTTGGTTTTGGATTTGCCAAGGCTATGAAAAAGCTTTGCTTTATGCACCCAGAAAAGCTGGTAGTTTTTGCGATGGAGGCGTATATGGTATTCGTGATCAACATAATCAATAAAGAAATCCTCCCTGAATGCTTCTTCATTTTTAATAACTGCCAGGTTGTAGAGGGCGCCGGAAGTCATGGAAGTATGGACGGAGGTATAATTTCTTGCCGGATTTTCGGGTGCTGTTACATCAACCATTTCCAGCCCGTTCCACTTCCAGGGAGGAAGCAGATGATCGGGTTTCATTTTTAAAAAATGAGATGGAAACAATGCGGCTGGTGTTTGCCCCTCAGATTGAATAGTATCGGCTTCGGCAAGTAACTTTTCAAGGCAATCGGGTTGGCAGATACTATCCTGGTCGAAGAGCCACAGCCATTTGTAATTACCACCAACAGCCTCTTTTACAGCCAGATTGTAGGCGGTGGCAACTCCTTCGTTCTTATACCTCACATTAAATTTGCAATCAATAACCGGCCCTTGACGGATTTTTTGAACAGTATCATCGGCAGAAGCATTGTCGATGATCAGAAAAGCATCGGGTTTTCGGGTTTGATTTGTCAAACCTTGCAACGTTTCGGCAATGGTATTTGCCCCGTTGAAGGTTACGATTGTGGCAAGAACTTTTGTTGGGGATGATTGCATTTGCGGACGATTAAAACAGGTCGCCATCGGCCATGGTGTAGAAAATATTCCTGTCAACAAAATCAAATGTAATGTCCTTGCAGTGCCTCCTCACAGCCGGGATAATGCCAAGTGGTTCTGCCAGTTCAGAAAAGCCCATTCCGAGCAATTCATGTGACAGAAAATGACCAACAGGCAGCCATGTACGAACGATTTCAGGTTTGGGTGTTTTCATTTCAGATAAAGCTGCATGGAGAAGCCTTGAGGCTTCATTTTTACCAGCAGGGGCATAAATATCCACAATCGTAACATCATTGTCATCTACTCGCAAAGTGATGTATGAGATTGGCGTACCGGTAAAAGTTTTTCCGGAGTAAACATGATATTTATTCGATGGATGGGCGAAAAAGCGCCAGCGGATAAATTTGTCGTTTCGCAACACTGCAAACGGATATTGTGGAGTAAGCTGTTGTTGTATGTTATCAAATAAGCCATTTTGAAATTGCTTTGAATCGATTTTTTCCGTCTTTCGAAATGAAAAAATTGGCTTTGATTTAAGCTTATTAATGTTGGCCTGAAGATAAATGCCACCTCCGGCTATTTTTTCATAGTCAAAAAACATAGTTCCAAGTTTATAATGTCTGATGCCTGCAAAACCGTAAGAAATAACTGATTCGTTTGGCCAGCCATAAGCGTCAACAAAGTGTTCAACAGTAAGTCCATACAACCCCATTCTTCCTTTCACAGAAAACCGGTAAGCAGGGTGCGACATGTTATCAATCAATTGTGTCATTCTTATTTCCTGTCCGTTCCAGTTTGCCGAAAATGGAATACCTGAATACATAGTAACCGGTTGGCCGGATTCATTCAAACAAAGCATCATTTGCCTGCCAAAAGGATTGTTATGATATTTCCACCGCCAGATGCGCCTGTTCATCTTTTGTTTAAAAGCCATTTCCCACAAGGCAATCACCTTGTCTTCGTCTTCATCGCGGTAAGGTCTGAGCAAAAACCGGCCGTGAGCGGTGTCTAAGATTTTTTCCATTTCCATATTTTCAAAGTTTGGTTTTTGCTACGAATGCGGCTGTAATATGCGCCGGGCTTTAACCGAGATAAAACAGGTTGGGGAACTTGAAACGAATTGCCGGTAATTACAGCCTGTGCAAAAGGCACAAAGTGAACATTCAAACCGAATTCAAAGAACAGTTCTGATGAAACATTTTTACCATCAATAGTAAAAATAGTGTTTGGGCTAATGGTGCCCAAATCAGTAATATCGGCTTTTGAAACGGATGCTTGCGCTGGTAGGGTAATTTCAGGAATCTGCCCGTAATGTTTTAGCAGAAATTTCCTCCGCGATTCTTCCATAAGCTTACCTTTTTGGTCTGAAGGCGACTGATCCCAGTAATGAACAACCTTGGCCTTTGGGACAATTATCATGGTTTTGTTTTGTGCAAAAGCACGAAGGCAGAGGTCAGTGTCTTCGTAATAAAGGAAAAATCTTTCATCGAAAATTTTCCCATCGGCAAAAAAATCTTTGTCGTTTTTTATCAAGAGGCATGCACCCGAAAGGAAAGGTTCGCTGAATGGCTCATCGGCACTCCAAAAACGCTCATGGCGGCGCGCCCATTCATCGGCAACCAGGCCGACATCCACAAAACCGGACTGTAAAAGTTGCATATCGCAATCAATTTTCCACGAATAGCCCAGTGCCGGCGGCAGCCTGAAAGTTTTGGCGTTGTTCCAGAAAAACCGTGGGCCAGTGATCAAGGCGTTGTGTTGCCGGGCAGATTCAAGCAGATGTTCCGCAAATCCCGGGCCGGGCAAAGTATCGGGGTTGAACACTAAAAAATATTCAGCCGGAAACTTTTGCGCAGCGCGGTTTACGGCAGCTCCAAAACCAAGGTTTTCGCCAAAGCTCATAATTTCGGTTTTGGCAAACTCAGCTTCCAACGCGTTCAGTGCTGATCGGCTTCCGTTGTTGGCAATCACGATGTGGTTAATGACAGGCTCGGCTGAGAGGACTTTCAACAGGCCTGGCAAAAATTTTTCGGTATGAAAATTTACAATTATGGCAAGAACACCAAAATTGGTTTCGGAATCTGAATTTTCTGTTTTTTGAAAAAACCGTTTAAACATAATATGCCCTTAAAATTGTTAGAAGAGTAGATGCCTGAAAAATTATGATTGCAAATATTGCGATATATTTCAACACTGATTCGCTCACCATCAGTCGTTGGTTGTAAACAAACAACAAAAGAAGGCGGACTGCCGG
>CAYNDN010000545.1:0-3706 GCA_964395075.1 uncultured Lentimicrobiaceae bacterium
CAGTCTTAGCAAAATGCGCTGCATGTGATAGTCCATGATGGGAATAAAATTTTCAGTATCCCGGATTGTAATCAGGTTTTCTTCTTCAAGAAATTTTATGAGCAAGGTTGATTTTTTCTGTTGTGGGTCTTCAAAAGCTTCGAAATCGGGTAAAAGATCGTACAAACCTCGCGGACTAGCAATCCTGCCTCCGGTGATTTTAAACAAATTATTTAATTGGCCGTCATATTTTTCCATTAAAATGCAGGCGGCACTCTTCATAAGGCGGGCACGTTCGGTAAGCCGGTCGAGCGAACAGATCAGAGGATTGTTTGCGTGGGCAAAAGCAAGTTGCAAATCAGATTCAATGGCCGAAATTTCTGCCGTAACCAAATATTCCGGTTTTAGCAACCGGTGATTCGCCTTAGCCAATGCTACGAAAACATGCTCTATAAAATCCCACCCAAATAATTTCAATCCGGGATGGTACAGATGATACGTTTGATGACAGATAGCTGTTGCGAAAAAATGCATCCTGAACCGTGTTTCTCTTGGAAGACTTAAGTTCAGATATGGCCGGTTATAAAACTGTTTGCTGAGTTTGAGCGGCCTGATGGCATCAGCAACCTGCCGGCATTTCTGTTTGTTTAGTTCAGCGAGATGTTGATTCATAGTATTATCCATAGCTTTTTCAGGAATGATCAGATCAGTCGTTTGACAAGCCGGAGGTTGTGTGTGTATTTTTTTTGCTGCCGGTTGAAGATGCCGTGATGATCCAGTTCATCAATTCTGACATATCCTGAAGCGTGGATGATTTTCTCATCTTCAATGATGATACCCACATGGATGATCTCTCCTTCTTCATTATCAAAAAATGCGAGGTCGCCGGGTTGAGCCTCCGATATCATATTGATGGTTTCACCCAAACCGGCCTGATAGGATGAATCTCTGGGCAAAGCAATATCATTCATCAGGTACACATTTTGCACTAAGCCTGAGCAGTCGATTCCGGCAATGGAACGGCCACCCCACAGGTAAGGTGTTCCCAGAAATATTTTTGCGGTATCAGCAATTTTTGCAGGTGTGACTTTTTCTGAGGCCGGTTTGGGTGCATCTGTGGCCTGCTTATCCATTTTGCTCACATCGATTTTTCCGTGCTCAAAACCGCCGGGATGGCTTCCGGGCATGACCATCATTTTAAAGCCTCTGCTATCAAACACCCATTCTGTTTTTTTTACTCTGTTGGTAGCGGGCCGCTCTAAAAGCCTGGCATACTCAGCATCAGAAATGGGAAGGTATTGCTTTTCGTCAATAAAACCTTCGTATTTATCGTGCGAACTCCTGATCAACTTCCAGCCTTTGGTGGTATCAAAAATTTCAAATATTTCGCCAAAAAGCAGTTGATTCACCATTTCGCTGCGGTCGGATGCTCTGGCCCTGACCGGCACACAGGTAAGATTACAAAAACCAAATTGTTGCATAACGCTATTTTTTTTTTGACAATAGTAACAATTTCAGGGTAATGAGGGCATTTATGTTTGCATTTTTAGTGTGATTTAAAACTACGGTCTGCCTGATGCCAGGCAGTGACCTTTGGCAAGGGTAGATGCCTTAAGCCACAATAGCTTTGCCAGTCAATCATTGAAACAGTCTGACAGCTACATTTCTAAAATATGTGTAATTTCGCCGTAAATTCTTTGTTATGAGTTGGATTTGGAGATTCCTGCGACGAAACTACCCTTATTTTTATAAGGCTATCCTTTTTTTGATCAGTCTTGTGATATTGGTGTCGTTTTTCCCTAAGGAAGCCAAATTTAAATATGAATTTACCAAAAGTCGACCCTGGCTGCATGAAGACCTGATAGCCCCGTTTGATTTTCCGGTACTGAAAGCCCCTGAAGAAATAGAGAAAGAACGGGAAGAAGTGTTGGAAAATCATGAGATGTATTATGATTTTGATTTGAAGGTAAACGAAGAGGTAATTGATGATTTTGAGAAAAACTTCGAACTCTACTGGGCTGCGAAATATGGTGTGGTTCCTGAAAATGAGCTACTCAAACAATCCACTATCGATCGTGGGCTTGAGATATTAAGCTCGATACAGGCGCGTGGTATCATCCAAACTACCTCCGAAATCGAGAACAAGCCCCCGGGTTACAAGATCACACACATCATCAACAATACGGCCGAACGTGTCAGGCTTGCCGACCTTTATACCATTCACACGGCTTATGAGCAACTAAATAAAATGCTCAACGAATCCGGAACAGTAGATGTGGAAGTACTCCGGCAGTTGCTTGAAGAATCGATATCGCTGAACATTTTTTATAACGAAAAGGTAACACAGTCGGAAGTGCAGGATTTCCTCGACCAGGTTTCCTCAACCCGGGGTATGGTGCAGGAGGGCGAACGCATTATCTCAAAGGGTGAGGTGATCAGCAGGGAAAAATACCGTATCCTGGAATCGCTGCGACAGGAATATGAAACACGTTTGGGGCTTGATTCTGATTATTACCTGATACTTGCAGGCCAGATTTTGCTGGTGGCCATATCGCTCACCGTGCTGGTATTCTTCCTGTATTTTTTCAGACGCGACATCCTGGAAGACAACAAAAAGGTGGTGCTCATACTTGTGGTGATCATCCTGATGGTTTTTATGGTGAGTTCGGCACTCAAATTTGACGTGCAATATATTTACCTTGTGCCGCTCTGTATAGCGCCAATCATGATTCGCGTATTTTTCGACACCCGACTGGCGCTATATACCTACCTGATCAATATCATCCTTATTGGATTTTTAGTCCCTAATGGATTCCAGTTTTTGTTTATGCAGCTCATTTCAGGTATCATCACCATATTCAGTATTGTAAACCTGCAAAAACGATCGCAGTTTTTATTCACTTCATTGGTGGTATTTCTATCCTATTCTGCCATTTACACCGGCCTCAACCTGATCCAGGAAGGCAATTTCACCAATATCCGGCCTTATGATTTTGCCATGTTTGCCGGATCGGCACTGCTTATCCTGTTTTCGTATCCGTTGATCTATCTGTTTGAAAAAATATTCGGACTGGTTACCGATGTGACCCTGCTTGAACTTTCGAATACCAACAGCAAGCTGCTCAGAGAACTTTCGTTGCGGGCACCCGGAACTTTTCAGCATTCACTACAGGTAGCCAACCTCGCCGAAGAAGCCATCTTTGAAATTGGGGGAGATGCGCTCATTACACGCACCGGGGCACTTTACCACGATATTGGTAAAATGGATCAGCCCATGTATTTTGTCGAAAACCAGGTGACCGGCGTAAACCCACACGATGAGATGACCAACGAGGAAAGTGCCCGCATCATCATCGGCCATGTGATTAAAGGTATCGAAAAAGCCAAAGCTGCCAAGCTGCCTGAGCAGATCATTGATTTCATACGTACGCATCATGGAACAAGCCGTGTGGGCTATTTTTATATCATGGAGCAAAAAGAAAACCCTGATGAAAAAGTGGACGCCAAACGCCGGGCCAATTCCTTTTTCCAAAGAAACTTCTGTGGTGATGATGGCCGACAGTGTAGAAGCCGCCTCCCGCAGCCTCAAAACAATCAACGAAGAAACCATCAATAATCTGGTGGAAAATATCATCAACAAACAAATGGAGACCGGACAGTTTGCCAACTCCGACATTACCCTGCGCGATATCAACAAAATTAAAAAGCTCCTGAAAAACAAACTGAT
>CAYNDN010000546.1:0-3702 GCA_964395075.1 uncultured Lentimicrobiaceae bacterium
GTCGTCGGGCCTTTTTTGTCTGGAGTCTTGTTTTTGTGGCCGGTTATCCCGCTGATTTTTCCCACCCTGGGGTTGTTGTCTGGTTCCTTTTTTTCTGGATTTCCTGCGCTTTCTTTTTCCATCATCAGCTTCATCCATTTTATCAAACCTGCTGATGTCTTCTTCGGTGAGGCCACCATTGCCGATGTCTGTTTTTATCTCTTTGGTTAGTGCAATATCCTCAAGTTGCTGGGGCAACTTATTGTTTTTGTTAGCCTCAATAATCTCCTTTACTCTGTCAACGGTTAGTGCCATCATATTCGACTGATCATCCTTATAGGCATACCACATAATGCGTTTAAAAATATCAGATTTTTGGTGAATGGCTTCACCTTTTTCAGTCCTCAACGTGATGTTGCTATTCGGGAAGTCTTTGAGTGCATCAAGGTAAATATCGTTTTCGTAATTGAGGCAGCATTTCAATTTTCCGCATTGCCCGGCCAGTTTTTGCGGGTTGAGTGAGAGTTGTTGTGTTCTTGCTGTATTTGTTGTTACGGATGTGAAATCGGTGAGCCATGTGGCACAGCACAATTCCCGTCCACACGAACCGATGCCTCCAACCCTGGCGGCTTCCTGGCGGGCACCAATCTGGCGCATTTCGATACGCACTTTAAATTCGTCAGCCAAAATCTTGATCAACTCCCTGAAATCAACGCGCTCGTCGGCAGTGTAATAAAAAATGGCTTTTGTTTCATCGCCCTGATATTCCACATCGTTGATCTTCATGTCTAACCCCAGTTGGCGTGCTATTACCCTGGTTTTGATCTTTACACGATCTTCGAGGTCAACAGCATTAAGCCACTTTTCGATATCAGAAAGCCGGGCTCTGCGATAAACTTTTTTTACATTTTCACTTTCGGGATCAACACCCTTGTTGCGCATTTGAAGTTTTACAATTTCGCCTGTCAGGCTTATTATCCCGAGGTCGTGTCCTGGAGATGACTCTACCGCAACAATGTCGCCGGTGTCTAATTTCATATCTTCAGGAACCCTGAAAAAGTCTTTCCGGCTGTTTTTAAATCGTACTTCAACACAGTCAAACGGCTTTTGACCTTCGGGGATTTCTAAATCTTTAAGCCAGTCGTAAGCATCTAATTTACAACATCTGTGGCTGGCTATCTTGCTGTTGTCCTGGTAGATTTGTGGTGCATGGCAGCAGCCTCTCGAAAGAAAACTATTTTTGGGTTTATCGTTTTGGTACAGATCGTTATCCATTATATATTTTGGGGGTGCTTGATGAGTTAAAAAATAGTCTGCAAAGTTAATATTTTCTGTTAAGCAGTTGTCTTTTCCTTGATTCTAAGCAGCTTTGAAATTGTCAGCGAAAGGTCGAGATAGATCATACCACCGTGAACATTCCGCTCGATATGATAAATGGCCTTGTTAAATTCTTCAGCAAAAAAACTGATGTTGGCCTGGTTTACATAAGGTGAAAATTTGGTGTAAAACTCCTTTTCACTTTCGATCATCCTAACCAGGTTTTCCTGCTTGAGGTTTAGCATCAGGCAGTTACGAAGTGCTTCGAGTCCAAAGCGTAAAAACTGCTTGCTCCGTTCACGGTTTTCTTTACCCTGTTCGGTGGAAAAATCGAGAATTGCGGGCACATCGGGTGCCCAGCACATCCGCATCCATTTCACGAATTTTGAAAAGTTTTTTTCAAAAGTGTCAGCCTGGTGCTGAAGCTTCATCGCTTCCTTGAAGCTTCCTTTGGCGAGATGGCTAATTTGTCTGGCTCTTTCATCGGGCAGATCAAGCTTCAACCGGCAGGCTTCATGAAGAACAACATCGTCAATTTTTGGAATTTTTACCTGGTGCAGCCTCGACAGGATGGTAGGTATGATTTGGTCAATTTGTTCTGCAATAAGCAGAAAAATGGTATTCTCAGGTGGCTCTTCCAGTATTTTGAGCAATTTGGGTGCTGCCTGGTAATTGAGTTTTTCAACCATCCAGATGAGCATGATTTTGTAGTCGGATTCATAACTGCTATAATTGAGTGTAGTTATGATGTTTCCGCAATCATGCACATTGATGGAAGCCTGCTTCCGTTCAATATCGAGCTTTTGGTACCAGTCGTTCAGAGAGATGTAATAATTGTTTTCGAAGATCATTTCGCGCCATTGTGCAAGGTAGGCACTACTTTCGGGTTTTTTTCCTGAAGGTAGTTTCACTATTTTGCTTTCGGCCACCGGAAAAATGAAATGAAGGTCAGGGTGGATAAGCTTGTTATATTTGATGCATGATGGGCAGGTGCCACAAGAATCTTCTTTTGTGAATTTTTCTTTATGCCTGCAACTGATGAATTGTGCATAAGCCAGGGCAAGGGCTAGTTTACCATAGCCTTCTTTGCCATAAAAAAGTTGTGCATGAGCCACCCGGCCTTCTGCTACCGTGCGAACCAAGCTTTTTTTTATGTTTGTTTGTCCGATTATCTCACTAAATAACATGCTGATCGTTTGAATATGAATTTTACAAAAATAGGGCTTAATCGGTTACAAAGATTATTCGCACGATGGAAATGTGATGTTCCTGGAGCCGGAAATTTTAACGAGATAAGCTTTGCCGGGTTCAAGCATCGAAAGGGTATTTACGCTTTTATCGGGCCAGTAAACCCCTGAGCCGGCAGCATCTTTAACAATTATCAGGTAGCCGGAAATCTCAGCAAAAAGTTCTTCGGTATTCACTTCACATGCTGACAGCACCGGGATTAGGTTCCAGCCATTTTGGAGTATTAGGGTTTGGTTGGTGCCGGTTAATCCTGAAAATGGTAAAACACACGGCTGGTTGACTTTTATGAGATAGCCATTTTCAATATTCCAGTCTCCAAGTGTATTGATGTTCATCATGGGATAATATTGTCCATCCAGGGTTTGCATAATCACCATATCATTCATAACTGGATTGCAAATAACTTCCAGGTCAGGATCGACAGGAATTAAGTTTGAAGAAATGCTATTCCATCCGGTAGTGAGTTGAAAATCAGATATTGTTAATCCGCTTGTTACGGTTACGATATTGCTTGGATCTGATTCGCCGGTGTTGTAAATGGCGGTTACGTAATATTCGTAAGTTCCGGGCTGAACATTTTCATCGGTGTAAAAAAGCCCGGACACTGCTGATTCGTTTAGTTTTAATCCGTTTCGATATACGTTGTAACCTATCAAATTACGGGTTTTGGAATTAATGGTTTTCGCTTCGGGATATACCGGGTTTGATACCAGACGACCGGTTGGTTTGTTTTTGAGCGTATTTTTCTGGAGTGTTGTTGCCATGTTTTTTCCATCGGGGCTTGTGTTTACAAACGTCTGAATATTCCAGTTATAGCTCCATCCGTATTCTGTTAGCGTTGACCAGTTGGTTCCATCAAAAGAAATCAGATCGCCGTAACCTGTAACAGCGGGACCGCCATCATGCCCCATTGCATGATTGTTGGCAAACTGATTTATTATAGATACACCTACCCACAACTCTTCTGATGCATCAATCTGGACTGTTTCATTGAGATCGATGAGGTTCCAGCTATTTTCGGCAACGTTGGTAACATCCTGCATTAAAACAAGGTTTGCGGCATTTTCTCCGGTCCAGATTTTAATCTTATAGTCTGCCAGTGCGTTACCCAGAAATGCTGAAACTTTGGTTATATAAAGCCCGTTAACGGATGCAATA